>CAVKAH010000050.1:1182-14176 GCA_963654095.1 Oscillospiraceae bacterium | reverse complement strand
GGCGTGTTCTAAAAATTCCACGCATTATTAAATTCTATTTTGACGGATATACTCTTTGTGTCTTTTTTTTGAGGGAAGCCGCCTTTATAGCTCGCAAAGTTACAAAGATAATCATAGATATCTGCCTTTTTTACTAAAAAAAATAATTGTCATAAGGGAAAGCTCATGCTACCTTATGACAATTATATATTTATATGAATACCTGGAGTGTGTTCTGCTGTATAGCCAATTATACTTCTTCACACACGCTTAAACTAATTTGCAGGACCAACCTTACTTATTTTTAATACAACAACATGTAGCAAATAAGCCAAAACAACATCAATACAGATGCACAAGGCGGCGGTAAGATATGGAGAAAGACCACATCCACTGATTACAAATACTGGTAACGACTGCACAATATATAGTTCGTAGGATATTTTTCCTATAAAGTCAAGCACCTTGCTACGGTATTCAAACACGGCAATACCACATATTATGAGTAAAGTAAAAGCAGTACTATACAAGGTATATACTTTTGCATCGTCAGAATATAGGTAACGAGTGGTTAAGTATATCCTAACGATGCGAAAGTCGTATTTGCAACTTGGTTGCATTGGGTTTAAAGTAACTTTGCAGCCGATAAATGAAATTACGTATCATATCTATAACGAAACAAAGGGTCATATTATGATTAAGAGAATATTGTTTGTCATAGCAATAACAGCAGTGGCTTTTATGGGGTTCACCCTACTATCGCAGAACAGCTCCAATAGCAAGGAGCATGCTGAACACGAGGATGAGCATGGCGAAGAGGAGTTTCAGAACATCCCACTCACGGAGCAACAGGTGGCTGCCGTAAACCTGAAGATGGGCGAAGCCGAAAGAAGAGAGCTCGATGCCGTGATAAACGTGAATGGTAAGTTGGTGCTACGCCCTCAAAGCATCGGCGAAGTGTCATCGCTAATGGGAGGAGTGGTAAGGAGCATGCTCGTGAAAGATGGGCAGCAGGTGTGTCGTGGACAGATTGTAGCTACAATAGAAAATACTGACATCGTACAGCTACAACGTGATTACTATTCTGCTTGTCGCGAAGCAGAAATGGCACGACAGGAGATGGAACGCCAACAGCAGCTCGCATCTAATGGTGCTGGCGTAAAGAAAAATCTGCAACAAGCACAAAACAACTATAAGATTGCGCAAGCTGGAATGATGGGCACTGGCAAACAACTGCAACAGTTGGGCATAAGCACACATGCCGTGGCACAAGGTAAGTTTACCACTGTCGTTCCCTTACGTTCGCCCATCTCAGGCACAGTGAGTCAGATTACCGCCAGCCTAGGTAGCTATGCCGATATGCAAACGCCACTGATGAAGATAAGAGACAATAATGCTGTGGAGTGCGACTTGAATGTCTTTGAGAAGGATTTGCAGAAGGTTAAGGTTGGCGATCGGGTAACTATTGCCCTAACAAACCAGGATGATGCCATTCTCGAGGGTAAGGTTTACGGCATGAATAGATATTTCAACGACGGCACGAAGGCTGTTGCCGTGCATGTAAAACTCGATAATACCCACGGCAAAAACATATTCGATGGTATGTATGTGTCGGGGCAAATTGCCACTGGAAGACAGCAGTGTAACACTCTGCCCTCTAAGGCTATCGTGAACAGCGATGGTAAAAGCTACATCTTTGCCTTAAATAAGAACCCTAAGAAAGGTAAGTATGAGTTCTCACGCCATAAGGTAACAACGGGTGTTAGCCAGAACGGATACACCGAAGTGCTACTCTGCGAACACATCCAGAAGGGGCAGAAAATCGTTACCGACAATGCTTTCTATCTCGCTTCTATGACAAGCGAACATGGCGAGCATACTCATTAATTATTCAAATATAATGCCTCTATAAACAAACCATTATATAGACATCAAATATGTTTCAGAAACTGATAGATTTTTCCATAAGCCATAAACTCGTGGTTGGGGTGTTGTCGGTGGCTCTTGCCGTATGGGGAATATGGTCGCTCAGACATCTGCCCTTCGATTCCACACCCGACATTACCGACAATCAGGTGCAGGTGATTACACAAGCCCCCGCTCTTGGAGCGCAAGAGGTGGAGCAATATATCACTACCCCCGTAGAAATGGCTCTCGCCAACATTCCTAAACTTAAAGAAAAGAGGAGTATATCAAGAAACGGACTATCCGTCATCACACTTGTCTTTGACGATTATGCCGACATATATTGGGCACGCTCGCAGGTAAGCCAGATGCTTCAGGAGGTAGAAAAAGAGCTACCAAAGAACACCGACATAGAGATGGGGCCTATCGCCACCGGACTTGGCGAGATCTATCATTATACCATTAGGGCTAAGAAAGGGTATGAAGACAGATACTCGCTCACAGACTTACGTACCATTCAAGACTGGATTGTGAGGAAGCAACTATCGGGAACGCCAGGCATTGCAGAGGTAAGTGGATGGGGCGGATACGTTAAACAGTATGAGGTAGCAGTAAACAGCGACAGGCTTAATGCCAACAATATCTCTATAAGCGAGGTATTTAACGCACTGGAGAAGAATAACGCCAACACTGGCGGAAGCTATATCGAAGAGGACGCAAACCAATATTTCATTCGTGGCATCGGTGTAGTTAAAGATGCTCAAGATATCAGTAACATAACGATAAAGAATATTGGCGGAACACCTTTAAAGGTGGGCGACGTGGCAGATGTACGGGAGGGACACGCCACACGCTTCGGTGCTGTAACACGAAATGGTGAGGGTGAGGTGGTGGCTGGCATAGCCATTATGCTGAAAGGAGAGAACTTTCAGGAGGTCATAGCCCGTGTGAAAGAACGTCTACATCAGATAGAAAAGAGCCTGCCAGAGGGTGTTGTCATAGAGCCATTCATAGACCGCACCAACCTTGTGAAGCGTGTGGAGGGTACGATAGCACGCAATCTCGTAGAGGGCGGACTAATTGTTATCTTTGTGCTCATCCTATTTCTTGGCAACTACAGAGCAGGATTGGTGGTGGCAAGTGTTATCCCGCTTAGTATGCTCTTTGCCTTTTGCATGATGAAACTATTTGGCATTGACGGCAACTTGATGAGTCTGGGAGCTATTGATTTCGGTATGATTGTCGACTCGGCAGTAATCATCGTGGAAGCTGTGGCTACACATATCAACAGCTCACGGCAACGCTATCCGCAGATGGTGCTATTGCAAAAGCAGATGGACGAGGAGGTTCATTTCTCTGCATCACGCATCAGGCAGAGTGCAGCCTTTGGTGAAATTATGATTATGATAGTGTATGTGCCGCTTATGACTCTCGTTGGCATAGAAGGAATGATGTTCCGACCTATGGCACTCACCGTGTTCTTCGCTATATTGGGTGCGTTTATCCTATCGCTAACATACGTGCCAATGGCAAGTAGTATATTCTTAAGCAAGAAAATAAATACTAAGGAGAATATCTCCGATAGGATGATGAAGAAGTTGCAGGCATGGTATAAGTCTGTGCTCGAATGGGTTTTAAAACAATATAAAAACGTTATTACCGCTGCTATAGCCTTATTCTGTGTGAGTCTCGTGGCGTTTAAGTTCCTTGGAGGGGAGTTTATTCCGAGTCTTGACGAAGGCGACTTTGCCATAGAGATGAGTATGGCGCAGGGCACGTCGCTCTCACAAATGGTTGAGACGTGTACTAAGGCTGAAAAACTGCTGAAAGATAATTATCCAGAGATAAAGCAAGTGGTTAGCCGCATCGGAAGTGCTGAAATTCCAACCGACCCTATGCCTATGGAAAGGGCGGACATAATGGTGGCATTAAAGCCCAAAGACCAATGGACATCCGCTAAGACAACTCCTGAACTAATGGAAAAGATGGAGCAAACACTGAAGAACATTCCAGGTATGGAGGCGGAAATATCACAACCCATACAGATGCGCAACAATGAGTTGCTCACTGGTATAAAGCAGGATGTGGCTATAAAGATTTTTGGAGACGATCTTGAGGAGCTTAAGCGGCAGGCTAACCGTGTGCAGGCTTTAGTGAAAGATGTAAATGGTGTGAGCGGTGTGCAGGTGGAACAGGTTTCAGGACTACCTCAGGTACAGGTGGCGTATAACCACGAACGCATGGCACAGTATGGAGTAAGCGTTGACGAGCTAAACAATTTGCTTTCTTCTGCATTTGCTGGAGCTACGGCAGGTGCAGTGTATGAGGGAGAGAAGAAATTTGATATTGTGCTGCGTATCGGCAATGAGGAACGTAATGCAGAACAATTACGCAACTTGGCAGTACCTCTGGCAAACGGAGGCACAGTGCCTCTCTCGCAAGTAGCTGATGTATCGTATGAGTTGGCTCCAGCACAAGTATCGCACGAGGATGGAGCACGACGGATATATGTGGGATTTAATGTTAAGGGACGTGATGTGCAGAGCACGGTGAACGATATTCAGAAGGTTCTCAATGATAAACTTCGTCTGCCCGAAGGATACTATTATACTTATGGTGGAGAGTTTAAGAATTTGCAGAGTGCCATTGACCGCTTGGTGATAGTCATCCCTATATCTCTCTTCGTGATATTGCTTCTGCTATATGCCTCGGTAAAGAGCATTAGAGAATCGTTGTTCGTCTTTTCTGCCATTCCGCTTGCCACTATTGGTGGAGTGTGGGCGTTATGGTTGCGTGGAATGCCTTTCTCTATATCTGCAGGAGTAGGATTTATTGCCCTGTTTGGCGTGGCTGTGCTCAACGGAATCGTACTTGTAGGACAGATGAACCAGATGCAACGTGATGGTGAAAGGGATATACAGAAGAGGATTGTAAATAGTTGCATGATACGCTTGCGCCCTGTACTGATGACGGCACTCGTAGCCTCGCTTGGCTTTTTGCCTATGGCACTCTCGCATGGAGATGGTGCTGAGGTGCAGCGACCACTTGCCACAGTGGTTATAGGAGGACTCATCACATCCACTTTGCTCACACTTCTTGTGTTGCCAGCCATATACAAGATGTTCACAAAGGAATAAGATTTAAAGAACGGAATAATGAAAAAGATATTTATTATAGCATCGTTAGTAGCGGTTTCGCCTTGCTCTCACGCACAGAAACAAGTATTGTCTATGGAGCAATGCATTGACTTTGCCCTTGAGAACAACTATGGTATGAGGGCGGCACAAAAGGGTGTGGAACGTGCCAAGAGCCTACAAGGCACGGCATGGGATATAGACAAGACGGAGCTTTCCGTATCGCAAGACCCTACATCAGGTGGTAGTCCAGACAATGCAATAAGTATTTCGCAGGCTATCGACTTCCCTACAACGTATGTGGCTAAGCGTAAACTGCTGAAAGCAGAGACAAAGGCAGAACGAAGTAAGATGGCGGTAACTGCCGCACAACTTAGAACTGATGTTGCAAGTGCATATTGCGACATGCTCTTTATTAATGAGCGCATGGCAATATTGAAGCAACAGGACAGCATACTGACACACTTTAGGGATGTTATAAAGAGGAATTATGAGGCGGGAGAGGTAAGACGACTGGAACTACTTTCTGTCAATAAGTTGCTCATGGAGTGTGGTATTGAGATGAATAATGCTAAGGCTGAACAGGCTACAGCCTATGGTAAGCTATCAGCACTTATGAACACAAAGGAACTGTTTGATATTATGCAGTCGCAGTTTGAACCAACTGAAGACTACAAAATGGAGATGTTTAATTATGCCAAAACACCATATTCTGAATATGCAGCCGACCGCATGACGGTTGCCGAGCGTACTGTTAGTGTGGAGAAAAATGGGTATTCGCCTTCATTGTCGGTGGCACTTAGAAACCAGCTTGTATTATCTTCATGGAACCCATATAATGAGGATAGGAGCAGATATAAGGGAGGTAACTTCATGGGATTTGAGGTTAGCGTCAGCGTACCACTATTCTTTGGTGCCAACAAGGCAAGGGTAAAGGCAGCAAAAAAGAGTCAGGAGCAACTGGCAATGGAGATTGATGAAGAGAAAAGTCGTATGAAACAGGAGTACGTAGCTCTACAGAACAAATGCATGGAGGCATACAACAGATACAAAATGCTTAACGATGAGGTCAAGGGAAACTCTGCCGACATGATGCGTCTGGCTATGACGGAATATGAGAATGGGGAGATTTCATACCTTGAGTTTATTAATGCCCAGCAGCAGGTTATAGAGATTAGCTTGAAGCGTGCCACTGCAATCAACGATTTTAACCAGAGTATGGTGCAGCTCTGGCGATATGGCAGGGAATAAGTCTATTGTAGTTTAGCAGAACGTATCCTCCATTCCTGCGGAAAGAGATTATTTGTTCTGTTTCCGAGGTTCTTAACGAATCCCAAAGGTAAACTCCGATATGTTACCACCACATATCCTCGTGGAGTATCTGCCGACAACATTATTGGCTCGTGCCTAAGATAGGCTATTGCAGTGGTAAGATCAAGTTCTGCCATGGGGAAGGCTTGTCTGTTCAGACTCGTAGAAAGGGCAAGGCTCTCTGAGGGAATAATGTCTTTACCTTTCTGTTCACCAAGTTCCACTCCTGCGTGCATAACTCTGAGTTTGCTCTCGGCAATATCAAAGACATTGCGCCATGCCTTCTTAACGGCAACCACTCTACCGCCCAACATACAGATATCAAAGGCTGTATCATCGGCAAGCCATTCGCTGAGAAGCTTCGCCCCTGCCACAGGTTGCTGTTTAAATTGTTTTCCTTTCTTTTGTTTCTTATCTTTCTTCTTGTCGGCAGATGCTTTCATTAGGTTTTGAGCCTCGCCCGACTTACGCATAGCAGCCATAAAAAGTCCTTCGGTGCGTGTTTCTCCAGGTATAAAATGGCGTGTATCAAGTCGTTCCATATCCCAATTATCCACAATATAGTCTACGTTCTCCTCATCCTCATGTGCATTGAAGGTACACGTGGAATATATGAGTAGTCCACCATCTCGCAAACAAGGCATTATGTCATCAATTATCTCTCTCTGCAGAGCGGCACACTTCTTTACGTTCTGCACAGACCACTCCTCTATCGCTCCCGCATCCTTTCTAAACATTCCCTCGCCAGAACATGGCACATCGGCTATGATGATATCAAACTGCAAACCACTCTTTTGGTAATCTATTGCGTAATTGTTGGTTACTATAACATCGGGGTTACCAAACTTCTGCACGTTTTCCATCAGTATGTTGGCACGTGGTCGCATTGGCTCATTGGTAATCAGCAGACTGCCTTCGGGTAACACACTCCTTACGGCAGTTGTCTTTCCTCCAGGAGCAGCACATAGGTCGAGAACACGCAATGGTGTTGACATATCGGCATGTCTACGCACCACATCCGACACATACATAGAGGCTGCCTCCTGAACATAATAAGCTCCTGCATGCAAAAGAGGGTCGAGAGTGAACTGCGGACGTATCTTCAGGTATCTTCCTTCGGGGCACCACTCTACGCCACAATCCTCTTCAGCAGGCAACGGCATAGTCGCTGCGTCATACTTAAAGGGATTTAGACGTATGCTAACGGGCGGCTGCTCTTGCATGGCATCAAGAAATTTATTCCACAGTTCCGCACCAAAGAGGTTGCTCGTATATGTTGTAAAATCTTCAGGAAGTATCATTGTTATTCAATATGTATGCAAAGAATTGTACTTTATATCTGCAAAGGTATCATATTTTCAGTATATATAAGACTTTTAATAAATCTTTTGCCGTACTTTAATTCGTTTTTCCTAACTTTGCATACATATTATAGGTAGGTTCTATAAATAGCCTTTGATGGACAACTGCCTACAATTGATTTTAATAGCGTGGATTTTGAACACGCCATATATAATATACACTAACTTGAATGAAAGAATTTGTAATATCAGAGGTCAAGGCGGAAACTGCTATCCTCGTGGGACTTATCACCAAGGAGCAGGACGAAGCCAAGACAAAGGAATATCTTGACGAACTGGAGTTTCTTGCCGACACTGCTGGAGCCGTAATGGTGAAGATATTTACGCAGAGAGTGAACGGACCAAACCAGACTACATACGTGGGGAAAGGCAAGCTGGAGGAAATCAAACAGTATATCCTTGACGAAGAAGATGCCGAGAGAGAAATCGGTATGGTTATCTTCGACGATGAGCTTTCGGCAAAGCAGATAAGAAATATAGAGAACGAGCTGAAGGTTAAAATACTTGACCGCACATCGCTAATCCTCGACATCTTTGCCATGCGAGCACAGACGGCTAATGCCAAGACACAGGTGGAGCTGGCTCAATACCGCTATATGCTGCCACGATTGCAGAGACTATGGACTCACCTTGAACGACAGGGCGGTGGCTCTGGTTCGGGTGGAGGAAAAGGTAGCGTAGGTCTGCGTGGTCCTGGTGAGACACAGCTCGAGATGGACCGCCGTATTATCCTTCAGCGTATGTCATTACTCAAAGAGCGTCTTGCCGAGATTGACAAGCAGAAGACTACTCAACGAAAGAACCGCGGACGACTAATCCGTGTGGCTCTCGTGGGATATACCAACGTGGGGAAATCTACTCTCATGAACCTAATGTCTAAGAGCGAGGTGTTTGCAGAGAACAAACTCTTTGCTACTCTCGACACTACGGTTCGCAAGGTGGTAGTGGAGAACCTGCCATTCCTGCTTGCCGACACCGTGGGCTTTATCCGCAAGTTGCCTACAGACTTGGTTGACTCTTTCAAAAGTACACTCGACGAGGTTCGTGAGGCTGACCTTCTACTACACGTAGTAGACATTAGCCACCCAGACTTTGAGGAACAAATAAAGGTGGTGGATAAGACTCTTGCTGATTTAGGGTGTGCCGACAAGCCGTCGATGATTATCTTCAACAAGATTGACGCCTATACATGGGTGGAAAAAGAAGCCGACGACCTCACGCCTAAGACTAAAGAGAACATCACGCTTGAAGAACTTAAAAACACTTGGATGGCTAAGATGGGCGACGACTGCCTTTTCATCTCTGCACGCGAGAAGATGAACATCGCAGAGATGAGAGACGTGATATACAAACGTGTAAGAGAACTACACGTACAGAAATACCCATACAACGATTTCCTATATCAAGACTATAGCGAGGATGAATAAATAACAGAACTACTATGCGTGCCTTATCAAAAGAAGAAATAAATATCCTTGAGCAGAACCGCTGTACTGCCGACAATTGGCTGAACATTACGGTGGATGATGAGTTCTTGCCAAACAGAGTTCACGATGTGGAGTTTATCGGCAAATGCCAAATAGGCTCCAATAGCGGAACTATAACAACAGACATTGGTATCGACATGCCTGCAGGAATACACAACGCACGCATCATTGACACAACTATAGGCAACGACTGCCTTATTGAGAACATCACGGGATTTATCTTCAACTGCGACATTAAGGACAACTGCCTCATAAGCAACGTATCGACAATACAAACCACAGAGGGAACATCCTTCGGACAAGGCAAGACCATTAGCGTTCTTAACGAAGCTGGCGAAGGAAACGTAGTGCTATTTAGCGGACTAACAAGTCAGATTGCCGCCATCACAGCCTTGCCACCATACTTAGGAGAGCAGTATGACGATACCGACGCATCTATCGACAACCGTTGGAGAGCAAAGGAAGCGGTAAAGAGAATGGTGATGGAAGAGGTAATGCGCACCATCCCCAAACGCTCCTTAATAGAGAAAGGTACAAGAATTCTGAACACCATAGAGATTACCAACTGCTGGATAACCGAAGGAACAGAGGTGAGAGGTGCACAGAGGCTTAGCGAATGTACGCTTAAGAGCGAACCCGACAACGGGGTATTCATAGGAGCAGGAGCTATTTGCGATGGATGTGTGATAACAAGCGGTTCATCGGTGAGCAACAACGCTATAGCCAAGAACTGCTTTATTGGCGAATGTTCAACGCTGACAGACGGTTTCTCGGCTACTGATAGCCTGTTCTTTGCCAACACTTTCATGGCTAACGGTGAGGCTTGTGCCACTTTCTGCGGTCCTTTCAGCGTTAGCCACCACAAGAGTACGCTGCTCATTGGCGGTATGTACTCGTTCTATAATGCTGGCTCTGCCACCAATTTCAGTAATCATGCCTACAAGATGGGACCTATCCACTATGGCATCATGGAGCATGGAGCAAAGACGGCAAGTGGCACACACATACTATGGCCTGCACATATCGGTGCTTTTTCGATGTGCATGGGCAAGATTATTAACCATCCCGACACTTCAGCCCTACCATTCTCGTATGTCATAGCCAACGGCTCCGACACATATATAGTGCCAGGCAGGAACCTTGCCACCGTGGGCACTTACCGTGATGTAAATAAATGGGGCAAGCGCGATATCCGTCCTGCTGTCTACCGCCACAGTATCATCGACACCTCTTGGCTTAACGCATATACCGTGGGTAAAATAATTAAGGCTAAATTCACCCTTGAAAAACTTACCGACCAACAGAGTAGATGCGACACCTATGTTACCGACGATGGTTGTCTTATCAAGAAGTCATCTATACCAAAGGGACTCCTTCTCTACAGCATGGCAATAAAGATGTTCTTAGCGAAATATCTTGATGCCGACACCGACTTGCAGGAGATATGTCCTGAGGGATATAAGAAAGACAAATACGTAGCCGACTTGTCGGGGCTGCTTATCTCGGAACACGACATTCTCAACATAGCAGAGGCTATACTTACGGGAGACATTGACAACATCGCTGACCTGAAAACAGCATTTATAAAGACCATTGATACGAAGGAAGACAATGAGCGTTGCCTTGCCTATGTCATAGCCGATAAGCTCTACGGATGGAACAGTATGGACCACGACGATAGGATGGACTTCATCGACAGTTGCAAGAAGGCACATCAGGAGTGGCTCGCAGAGATAAGAAAGGATGCAGAAAGGGAGTTCGAGATGGGCGATGTGGATAGTAAGATGCTCCACGACTTTCTCGACAAGCTATAACACCATCCCCAACGATTATCGCAACAAGCACAACGCAGACTACATATATAATAACAGACCACATATATAATATTTAGATAATTACTATCTCAAAACAAAAGATATGAAACTAAAAACAATGTTTATCGCTTGCATGGCAACAATGGCGTTGGCAGTGCAAGCTAAAGAGTACAAATATACCAGTGTGCCTGGCGACCCTATGCACGCCCGTATATACACTCTCGACAACGGACTCAAGGTTTATCTTTCGGTAAACCAGGAGAAACCACGTATTCAGACTTACATCGCTGTTCGCACAGGCTCACGCAACGACCCTGCAGAGACCACTGGTCTTGCCCATTATCTGGAGCATCTGATGTTCAAAGGCTCAAAGCTATTCGGCACTACAGATGCTGCAAAGGAGAAGACTTACCTCGATGACATTGAGCAACGCTACGAGCAGTATCGCAAACTCACCGACCCTGCACAACGCAAGCAGGCTTACCACGAGATTGACAGCGTATCGCAGATTGCTGCCAAGTATTTCATTCCGAACGAATACGACAAACTTATGTCGTCTATAGGTGCCACAGGAACTAATGCTTACACCAGCAACGACGTAACGTGCTATACAGAGGACATACCCTCAAACGAGGTTGACAACTGGCTCCGTGTGGAGGGCGACCGCTTTCAGAACATGGTGATACGTGGCTTCCATACAGAGCTTGAGGCTGTATACGAGGAGTTTAACATCGGTTTGGCTAAAGACAACAACAAGGTATGGCAGGCTCTATTCAAGCTGCTCTACCCTACTCACCCCTACGGAACACAGACCACTATCGGAACACAAGAGCACCTGAAAAACCCTTCTATCACAAACATTAAGAACTACTTTAACTGCTACTATGTGCCAAACAACGTGGCAATATGTATGGCGGGCGACTTCGACCCTGACAAGGTTATTGCCTCGATAGACAAGTATTTCGGTTCGTGGAAGAAGAGCGACAACCTATCATTCCCACAGTATGCCCCTGTAAAGGAGATTACGACTCCACGAGACACCACAGTAGTAGGTCAGGAGGCTGCCTTCATGATGATGGGCTGGAACTTTGATGGTGCTGCGTCGGCACAAACTGACACACTGAACGTTATCAGCGAAATGCTTGCCAACGACAAAGCTGGACTCTTCGACCTTGATATCAACCAGAAGATGAAGTGTCAGTATGCTGCTGCCTACAACGAAGGACTAAACGAATACTCACAGTTTATCCTCTACGGAATACCTATGCCTGGACAATCGCTAAAGGAAGTGCGCAACATTATGCTCGCTGAAATAGAGAAACTGAAGAAAGGCGACTTTAGCGACGACCTGCTACCCTCGGTAATCAATAACCTAAAGCTTAACTATAACAACTCCCTTGAGAGCAATCAGTGGCGTGCCAATGAGTTTGTAGATGCCTTCATCAATGGTGAGAAGTGGCAGGACAAGGTGGATTACCTCAACCGCATATCAAAGCTCACCAAGCAGGACATCATGACTTTCGTAAACAAACACTTCCTCGACAACTATGCCATAGTATACAAAGAGGAAGGCGTGGACTCTACACAGAAGAAGATAGAAAAGCCTCAAATCACGGCAATACCATCAAACCGCGACTTGCAGAGCAACTTCGTAGGCGAGATTATCAATTCAAAGGTAGACCCAATACAACCTCGCTTCCTCGACTTCAAGAAGGACATGAGCATCAGCAAGACAAAGAAGGGGCTGCCCGTATACTATGTGCAGAACAAGACGAACAACACGTTCATAACAAGTATGCGCTATGAGTTTGGCGAGGAAGCAAACAAATGGCTACCTTATGCTAAACAATACTTCGACTATCTTGGCACAAACAAGATGACAGCTGAGCAGCTCAAGCAAGAATACTACAAGCTGGCATGCAACTACAGCATCGGTGTGGGAACAGACAACCTAAGCATCAACGTGTGGGGACTTGCCGACAATATGCAGAAGGCTATAACCC
>CAVKAH010000050.1:0-1172 GCA_963654095.1 Oscillospiraceae bacterium | reverse complement strand
ATAACCCTGACCGAAGAATTCCTGCAGAACGCCAAAGCCGACAATGAGTCATATAAGCTATGGGTAGAGTCGGAGATGAAGAACCGTCGCGATGCAAAGATGAACCAGAACACCAATTTCGGTGCGCTGACACGCTATGGACGCTACGGCGAATATAACTCTTTCCGCAACATACCAGACAGCACAGAACTTGCAAGCACAGCCCCACAGAAGCTTGTTGACCTCGTAAAGAGCCTGCAAACATACAAGCACGAGGTGCTCTACTATGGACCTCTGTCGCTGAAAGATGCCGTAGCTGCAATAGACAAGTGCCACAAGACATCAAAGAAGCTCACAGACGTGCCTCAAGGCAAGCCATACAAAACGCAGCTCACTCCAAAGAACGAGATTTGGGTGGCACCATATAAGGCAAAGAACATCTACATGATGCAGTATCACAACGAAGGCAAACAGTATGACCCAAAGAACGAACCGCTCATCAGCATGTTCGACGAATATTTCGGTGGCGGAATGAACACCGTGGTCTTCCAAGAGCTGCGCGAGGCACGCGGACTTGCCTATAGCGCATGGGCAAGCTATTACACGCCTTCAAAGAAGGGCGAGCCAGAGTTCTTCTGCACTAACATCATCTCGCAGAACGACAAGATGATGGACTGCATACGCACGTTCAACAACATCATGGATACCATTCCGCAGTCGGAAAAGGCTTTCGACATCGCAAAACAGGCTATAACGAAGCGTATAGAGGCACAGCGCACCACCAAGTTCGCCATATTCTCGAAATACTTCACAGCTAAGAAACTCGGTATCGACTATGATATAAACAAGGTGGTTTACGATGCTCTGCCATCAATCACTCTCCAGGACTTGGTAAAGTTTACTACCGACAATATCGCCAACAAGCCGTTCCGCTATCTTATCCTCGGCGATGAGAACGAGATAGACATGAAGTCATTGGAGAAGATTGCACCTGTAAAGAAACTTACGCAGGAGGAAATCTTCGGATATTAAAGTATTTTTGAATTCATACCATTATGCAACGCATCTTGAAGAGGGGACTTCGCATGAAGTAAAGTGGGTTGTTTCCTCTTCAAAGGATGTACCTAACGAGGAATAAAGATATACCTTATGGTACACACCTTAGCACATGAAAAACTTTTGATGATTAAAAG
>CAVKAH010000049.1:0-14249 GCA_963654095.1 Oscillospiraceae bacterium | reverse complement strand
TGATTTTATCCGGCATCTTTTTCGTCCTTCTTCAGTCGCATAGCCCGCTATGCTCATTCAGAAAGACAGAAAAATCTGCTCGAATAAAATTCAAAAATACATCAAAGGTAATTTTTAGAACCCGCCTGTATAAAAAAAACTCACACTATGGATATATTTTCAAAGATTGCAGCCGGTGAGATTCCTAGTTGGAAATGCGCCGAGAGCGATAAATTCTATGCATTTCTCGACATCAACCCTCTGGTGAAAGGACACACACTTGTTATCCCTCGCCGTGAGGTAGACTACTATTTCGACATGACAGACGAGGAGATTGCCGAAATGGCGGTATTTGCAAAGAAGGTTGCCACTGCTATTAAGACAGCGTTCCCTTGCCGCAAAGTAGGCATGGCAGTACTCGGTCTTGAGGTAGCACATGCACATATCCACCTCGTACCGATGCAGAACGAGAAAGATATGCTCTTCTCTAATCCTAAGTTAAAGCTCTCTGAAGAGGAGTTTAAAGAGATATCAGAGAAGATTTACACAGAGTTTAAGAAGTTGTAAAACACACCAAGACAAGCCAAGAATAGCAACAGAGCATTGCTTTTCTTGGCTTTTTATATTAAGACTTGTATTTCATGACAGCACGAAAGACAAATCTTTTCTACAAAATCCTTTTTCCTTTGCAAAGATACTTTTTTCCCCTGACTACAGAAAAATAAATAAACGAAAAGTATTACCAACAATGAAGCAAGCAATATACTTTTCAACCCGCAAGTCCCCACCTTATGATACACAACCCTATATCTTTTGACCACTAAAGATGGTACTTTTATATAAACAACATCCAGAATGTGCCTCTATATTGTCATATAAGCATCTATTTTTAGTTGATAGTTAATATTATTTTTTTTGTTTTTATCTATCATTCTGTCAGCGGAAAAACAAAAGTCTTTGTATATAAGTAGGTTACACCGCAAATAGGTATTTTGTATTTACAATATCTGTCATCTATCTGTCACTAATCTGTCATAAGGAGAGAAGAAGGATTTTGTCGTTTTTTTCTTGCTTTCACCGCCAGACAACCCCATTTCTGCCCCATTTTATGACAGATAGATGACAGATATTGTAAGGTATTATTACCTATCAGCAGCATAACATACTGACCCACAAAGACTTTTGTTTTTCGATGACAGAATGACAGATTTTTAAAAAAAATATAATATAAACATCTGTTTAGAGCAAGGGAAGCTGCATCACATCTCTTTTGCTGTTGAGGCTTTTTATTTTCTATTCAAAATAAATAAAGTAACTTTGCAGCATATTTAAATACATATTTAATGAACGGAATATATACTATACTATTACTTATTGCAAGCAACATATTCATGACTCTGGCATGGTATGGACATCTAAAACTACAACAAACAGGGGTGAGCAGCAACTGGCCACTCATCGGAGTTATCGCCTTTTCATGGGCTATAGCATTTTTTGAATACTGCTGTCAGGTGCCAGCAAACAGAATTGGATTTATTGACAACGGCGGACCATTCACTCTGGTACAACTGAAAGTGATACAGGAGTGCGTTAGTCTCGTAGTTTTCACCATTATTATAAACATGATGTTTACAGGACAGGGACTTCATTGGAACCATTATCTCGCTTTTGGATGTCTTGTACTTGCCGTATACCTCGTCTTTCTAAAATAATTTTTATGCCAATCCCTACAGAAGAACAGAAGCTGGAAGCTAAGCTAACACGCCACTTCCGTAAAGCCGACAAAGAGTTCAGCCTCATCGAAGAAGGCGATAATATCCTCATAGCCTTGTCTGGAGGCAAAGATTCTCTTTTTCTTATTGAGATGTTGGGTAGGAAGATGCGCATCAGCAAGCCCCACATCACCGTTCATGCCATACATATCCGTATGGACAACATCAAATACGAGAGCGACACTAAGTATCTGGAAGACTTTGCTGCACGGTTCAACATACCCCTACATATCGTTACCACAGGGTTTGATATGTCTACCGACAACCGCAAGTCGCCATGTTTCCTTTGCTCATGGAACCGCAGGAAGCAGATTTTCCTTAAAGCACAGGAGTTAGGATGCAACAAGATTGCTCTCGGTCATCACATGGATGACATTATCCACACCACTCTGATGAACCAAATTTTCCAAGGACACTTCTCTACCATGCCTGCCAAGCTAAAGATGAAGAAGATGCCGATAACTATTATCCGTCCTTTGTGCATGGAAAACGAAGCCGACATCAAGAGGTATGCCGAACTGCAAGGCTATCAGAAGCAAAAGAAGCTTTGTCCATACGAGACGGACTCCCACCGCTCTACGGTTGCCAAGCTATTTGAAGATATAGAGAAGATGGCTCCCGAGGCACGTTTCTCTATGTGGAATGCACTTAAAGCTGAGGGGAAACTTACAGAAGAATAAAAAAAAACGCTCGTTCCGTTATGAAAAGATATACTGCAATATTATTGTTTGTTTCTGTAATGATCGCTTTTACTGGATGTACAAAACCATCTAAGACTAAGAAACAACCAGAACCCACCTTCACCGACGAGGTAAGACTACCTTATACTCCCGTAAAAAGCCAAGGCAGGAGCAATCTTTGCTGGGCTTATGCAATGCTCGCCACCATAGAAACGGAACACATCACGAGAGGCGACTCAGTGAATCTCTCACCGACATACGTAGCGAGAATGTTCATGAAAGAGCAGATTGACGCTTGCTATCTGAGTAAAGGCAAAAAGAATATTACAACAAGAGGTATGATACCACAGCTCATCAGGCTAATACAAACCTACGGACTGATGCCATACGACTCTTATCATACTGACGCCAACATCAACGTGGCTGCAAGAAAATTGCGGAATTTCATATCTGCCGCCACATCAAAAGGAGCAGGCATCGGATACACAAGAGATATGGTTGACGACATTCTCGATAATTCCGTCAACCCCTTGCCACTGCATATTTATATGTACAGCATGGAATATACACCCATAGAATTTGCCCACAGCGTATGTATGCCTGACGAATATCAGGCAATAACGAGTTTCACTCATCTGCCCATGCACAAGAAGGTGATACTCGACGTACCAGACAACTACGACAAAGAGCGGTTCATAAATATCCCTATCAACCAGATGATGGGCATTATGGAGCAATCACTTCGTACTGGGCACCCTGTTTGTTGGGAGGGCGACACAAGCGAAGAAGGTTTCTCTTTTTCTAATGGCATTGCTGATGTCAAGGATAACAAGAGCATGGCTTCTCAGCAAGCAAGACAAAGGGAGTTTGAAACATTGCGTACCACCGACGATCACTGCATGGAAATCATCGGCATAGCACACGACAGCACAGGAAGAAAATACTTTATCTGTAAGAACTCATGGGGAACAGACAATCCATACGGCGGATTAATGTATATGTCGTTCGACTATGCCCGACTGAAAACCATAGCCATAATGGTTAACAGTATTGCACTGACACAACGAAAATAGATTATAACAAATGCCACTATGTCCGTTTAAATGTGTACTTTTGCAAATCAGAACAATAAACTAAAAACATGATACAATCAATGACAGGCTACGGCAAGACCGTAGTAACATTTGGAGAAAAGAAAATAAACGTTGAAGTAAAATCGCTTAACAGCAAAACTCTTGACCTTTCAACCCGCATCGCACCTATCTATCGCGAAAAGGAAATGCAAATCAGGCAGATGGTTGCCAAAGCCTTGACAAGGGGAAAGGTGGACTTCAGTATATGGATTGAAAAGGATACCGTGGTGGATGCTACTCCTGTAAATGGTGCTCTCGTGGCTAACTACTACAAACAGCTAAAGGAAATTGCAGAGAAGAACAACATTCCAGAGCCACAAGACTGGTTCAACACCCTGATGAGAATGCCTGATGTACTGAGCAAGACTGAGGTAGAGACTCTGACAGACGAGGAATGGGAAGCAGCCACAACCGCCATCAACGAAGCTCTTGATAAGCTGGTAGACTTCCGCAAGCAAGAGGGAGCAGCACTGGAAAAGAAATTCAACGAAAAGATTGATAACATCACAGTATTGTTAGCAAGTATCGAGCAATACGAGAAATCACGTGTAGAGAAAATCCGTCAGCGTATTATAGACGGACTGAAGAGTATCCCTGAAGTGGAATACGACAAGAACCGCCTTGAGCAAGAACTTATCTACTACATTGAGAAGCTCGACATCAACGAGGAGAAGCAACGCCTTGCTAACCACCTAAAGTATTTCCGCGAGACGATGGAAGAGACAGAAGGCGTTGGCAAGAAGCTCGGATTTATCGCACAGGAGATGGGGCGCGAAATCAACACCACAGGAAGCAAGAGCAACAACGCAGAGATGCAGAACATCGTGGTAAAGATGAAGGACGAGCTGGAGCAGATTAAGGAACAGGTTCTTAACGCACTATAAAGGAGGAGACGTAATGCAAGGAAAGGTCATTATCTTCTCTGCCCCAAGCGGAAGCGGGAAAAGCACTATCATAAACTGGCTTATGCAAGAACACAAAGAACTGAAACTTGCGTTCAGCATATCATGCACAAGCCGAAAGCCTAGGGGTACAGAAAAGGACGGCGTGGAATATTTCTTTGTCAGTCCTGAGGAATTCCGCAAACGTATTGCCAACGGCGACTTCTTAGAATACGAGGAGGTGTATACCGACAGGTTCTATGGAACACTCAAGGCTCAAGTGGAGAAACAACTCGAAAGAGGCGAGAACGTAGTACTCGACGTAGATGTAAAAGGCGGGTGCAACATAAAGAAGTTTTATGGCGACAAGGCTCTCAGCGTATTTATCCAGCCACCATCGGTGGAAGAACTGCGAAACAGACTGAACGGCAGGGGTACTGATGCGCCAGAGGTGATAGAGGATAGGATAAAGAGAGCAGAGTTTGAACTGTCGTTTGCCGATAAATTCGACTGCGTAGTGGTGAACGACAACTTACAAACTGCACAGCAGAATACGCTCAACACTATCTCTGCCTTTCTTAAAGCATAAGCTACTAATACCTTAACATACACATAACAGATATGAAAATCGGTATTTTCGGTGGGTCATTTAATCCCATACATAATGGACACATAGCCTTAGCAAAGAAAATCAAAGAACTTGCGGGGCTCGACGAGGTATGGTTTGTCGTATCACCCCACAACCCACTGAAAGATGCCGAGAGACTTCTGCCTGACGAACTGCGGTTGAAAATGGCGAGAATGGCATTGCAGGGAGAGGACGGGCTTGTGGCAAGCGACTATGAGTTTCATCTGCCACGACCATCATTTATGGCTAACACCCTGAAAAACCTATGCAATGATTACCCTGATTATGAGTTCACACTTGTAATAGGAGCTGACAACTGGTTGTGCTTCGACAAATGGCGTAAACATGAGTTCATACTAAAAAACTTCAATATCGCTATTTATCCGAGGGAGAATTTCGATATAAACACAAAGGAATTACCCAACAACGTATCGTTAGTAAACACTGGTCTTTACAACATAAGTAGTACACAGATAAGGCATCTGATAGAGGAAGGCAAGGAGTTCGGCGACCTCGTCCCTGCGAGTGTAGCACAGGAGCTAAAGGTCTACGGCAAGCAGAATGATGTATTGATATCCGTCATCATCCCCGTCTATAACAAAGAGGAATATGTGGAGGCTTGTCTGCGCAGCGTGATGACACAAGATTTTGATAGTTTTGAGGTTATTGCCGTAGAAGATGGCAGCACAGACCGCTCGGCACAGATATGCGACAGGATTGAAAAGGAGTATTCCAACCTTACCGTCATACACCCTGGAAACGGAGGCGTAACGACAGCAAGGCGCATCGGACTGGAAAACAGCAAAGGTAAATATATAACCTTTGTGGATTCCGATGATATGATGCTACCCAATGCACTCCGACGACTTTATGACACGATTATAGCAACTGGTGCCGATGAAGTGGTGGCAAGATATACCGATCAATACGGCAAACTATGCGGACATGAGGGTGGACAATATATGCAACCAGCATGGATGATAAAACAATTGTTAGCTTCGAGGGCTGATTTCTGCGTGCTTTGGGCGGTACTTTTCCGTAGGGAGCTCTTGGAGGGATGCCTCGATACGCCACGGCTTATCAGGTCTGGAGAAGATATCATGATGCAAATTAAGTGTCTGAAGAAGCGACCCAAGGTATGGTTCTCTGATGATGTGGTTTATATGTATAACGTTGGCCTACCCAACGACCGACCACTCAGTCTTGACGAACAGATGCTCTATGACAAGATTTTATACTCCGTATTCAAAGACGAACTGGAAGAATATGAACCTTATATCATATTACACCAGACAAAGATGTATGAGAATTTCATATACAAAAAGCGATTTGATGTTTACGAGAAATACTACAAGTTGCTAAAAGGAGCTAACAAATGTAAGTTGAGCATTGCCGACCGCATTGCCGTAGCACTGCCACCAAGACTTGCCCACTACCCTATTGCATACAAGAAAAACAAACAATAACAACTACTTTACATCATGAATTTTCTTAAATCAAAATTACCGCTATTGGTAGCGGCTACCCTCTTGTCTACTACTTCGCTATATGCGCAGAAGGCGACAAGCGTCTCTCTGAAAAAGGCTACCACATGGACTAAAGCCGGAGAATGGAAGAACGGATTTGATGCCATACCTGACAATACCGTAAACCTGCAGGAGTTTTATTCACAATATCACAAGAACAAAGCTCAATGGGATGCTGCCTTTAAGTGGCTTACAGAAACGGATCTCATCAATATACCTAAAGGAAAGCTGATGATACCAGGCACTAACATCAGAGCTTCTGTAGAAGATAGTTTCAATGAACCATTGGAAAAGCGCAAATCGGAGTCGCACAAAAAGAAGATTGACTTTATGTATGTGGTGAAAGGAACGGAAGGTTTCTACTTGCTTGACCATAACACATCCAAGCCAAACTGCGAATATAACGAGGAAAAGGACGTTATGCGCTACGACTACGACAAGTGGCGATCACATTTCTTTATGTCTATGCCTAAAAGATTTGTTATATGTTTTCCATCCGACTGGCATATCGCAAAAGTACAAACTCCTCTCTCCGACCAGTCGCTCCGAGTAATTGTACTGAAGATTGACTATGTAGAATAAAAACTTTTTGTCATATAAGCCAACATTCTTATCATTTCATCTGATAAGTAAAATATTCGCTGACTAATACAGGTTCTTGAGGACATCATACCCCAAGAACCTGTCATTAACCAAAACTATTATTCCTGAAAATCAATATTTCTTTTTCCTTAAAGAAACTTACATATTCCAATTAGTTATAACAGCTCTCGCCATGCTCATAGATATCAAGACCTTCTTCCTCAATTCTCTTATCTACACGCAAACCAGCAAGTTTGTTGATACCCCAGAAGAGTAGGAAGCCTGTTGATGCTGCCCAAGCATCTATACACAGGATACCGAAGCACTGAGCACCGAAGAAACCGAAGCCATGACCATAAAGAGCACCTGAACTTACAGAGAACAGTCCTGTTAGCAATGTACCGAGAATACCGCACACGCCATGTACAGAACTTGCACCTACAGGATCATCGATGTGAAGCTTTACATCAATAAATTCGATGGCGAAGACTAATACAGTACCGCAAATAAGTCCGATAATCAACGCTCCACACGGAGACACAAGGTCGCAACCTGCCGTTACACCAACCAAACCTGCAAGTATACCGTTTAAGGTTAGCGAGAATGAAGGTTTGCCGTACTTTATCCAAGACACGAACATCGTAGCAAGACCTCCTGCTACAGCTGCAAGATTTGTGGTCAAGAACACATGAGATATAGCCACTCTATTTACTTCTCCCGATGCTGCGAGCTGAGAACCAGGGTTAAAGCCGAACCAACCGAACCAAAGGATAAAAACTCCAAGAGAAGCCACCAAAAGGTTATGTCCTGGAATGGCATGACTCTTACCCTTTCTGTCATATTTCCCATAACGCGGACCAAGTATCAACGCTCCAATAAGAGCTAGCACTCCACCTACGGAATGTACTATTGCTGAACCAGCGAAATCATGGAATGTAGTACCGAAAGTTCTCATCATGAACGAACTGGCATCTGAATTACAAAGCCAACCGCCGCCCCATGTCCAATGACCTTCTACTGGGTAAATTATCAATGATATAAAGAACGAATATACGCAGTACATAGAGAACTTTGTTCTCTCTGCCATTGCTCCTGAAACAATCGTTGCTGATGTGGCACAGAACACAGTCTCAAATATCAAGAAACCTTCTGTTGGCAGAGTGCCTGAATAAAACGATAGGTCGCCGTAATTAGGCATTCCGACAAATCCTGCGCCGTTGCTTCCAAACATAAAACCGAAGCCAACGAACCAGAACAGTACTGAACCTATCATGAAATCAACAAAATTCTTAAACAAGATGTTTGCTGTATTCTTACTTCTTGTAAAGCCTGCCTCACAGAGAGCAAAGCCAGGCTGCATGAAGAAAACCAACATTGCCGCTAACAGCATCCATACAGTATCAACTGAAACACTTAAATCCGTTACACTTTTAGCTACTTCCGCAACCGACTCTGTTGCTAATAATAATGTTGTCATATTCAAAAAAAAGATATTACGTATATGTGTTGTTATTATCCTACCTTACTATATAGAAATTTCATTATCAAAATCTCTTTACCTTAAAAACATCTGCTATTCCTCATTCTCCGCATTATAAAGTGCGAGGTCTCCACGTTCACCAGTTCTAATACGTATTGAATCTTCTATAGGAATTACGAAAATTCTACCATCGCCAATCTCACCTGTTCGTGCTGCATTCTGTATTGCAGAAACTGTTTTCTCTACATTCTTCTCACGAACTACTACACTTACCAACACTCGTTCTATACTACTCGTGTCATACATAACACCGCGATAAATTCTTGCCTGTCGCATCTTGCCCTCTCCTCTCACATCATAATAGGAAAACCACTCGATACCAGCCGCAAGTAAAGCCTCTTTTACTTCTTCAAATTTTGTTTTACGGATGATTGCTTCAATCTTTTTCATATATACAATAATTTATTGTTTTTGCAATAATTCTTTCTTTTTGTTATGTATTGGGTGCAAATATACATCATTTTATTCCATACTTCTTTATTATTAATCCATTTTGACTTTACTTTTTTCATATATCTTTCAATTAGTCAAACATATTATAGAAATAATTATAAATCGTAAGCGTATTTATTAAAAATGCTTTCAAACTGATATTTTCTTGAAAATAAATCATAAAAACATCTACCTTATTTCATTAATAAGCAACATTTTGTTGTATTTTTGCAACTGCAAACAAACAAAGAGAAACTTAACAGCAATAAACAATAGAAGGATGTCAGGTAAAAAGATACAATTCACCAAGATGCATGGCGCAGGAAACGACTATATTTATGTCAACACCTTATTATATAATATAGACAATCCAGAAGAACTCGCCATTATCTGGAGCGACAGACATAAAGGTATCGGAAGTGATGGACTCGTACTTATTTGCAAACCAGACACAAAGGATGCCGACTACAAGATGCGAATTTTCAATGCCGACGGCTCGGAAGCCATGATGTGTGGCAACGCTTCAAGATGCATTGGAAAATATCTTTTTGAAAGAAAACTAACAGACAAGACACAAATCAAATTACAGACTTTGTCAGGAATTAAAATTCTTAACCTACATCTTTCAGAAGACAAACACACTGTGGAAAGCGTTACTGTTGACATGCTTGAACCAAAACTAAACAATCCTATACAATATAATAATCCCCAAAACAATGTTCTTACTGCCGACGGAAAAACATTCTGCGGAACATTTGTCTGCATGGGCAATCCTCATTTCGTTATTTTCGTTGAAGACATCAACACTCTCGACATAGAGAAATACGGAAAGATTCTTGAAAGAGATAAGCATTTTCCGGAAAGATGCAACATCGAGTTTGCACAAGTTTTGGATAACAAGAATATTAGAACAAGGGTTTGGGAAAGAGGAAGCGGCATAACAATGGCATGCGGCACTGGAGCTTGCGCTACAGCTGTGGCTGCCGCTACGACAAAGAGATGCGGAAGAGAATGTTGTATAAAGATGGATGGTGGAGATCTCAACATCGAATGGAGAGAGACCGACAACCATATTTACATGACTGGTCCAGCAGCTATCGCATTTGACGGAGAAATAGAAATATAACTAACAACATAAAGAAAATACAAACAACAATAAAAGACAAACAGTATGGCACTAATTAACGAACACTATCTGAAGCTTCAGAAGAATTATCTTTTTGCAGACATCGCAAAGAAGGTAAATGCTTATAAGATATCACACCCTAAAGCAAAGGTTATCAGTTTGGGTATAGGAGACGTAACACAACCCCTTGCTCCTGCCGTGATCGAGGCAATGCACAAAGCCGTAGATGACATGGCGAACAAAGAAACATTTCATGGATATGGTCCAGAACAAGGTTATCTATGGCTTAGAGAAGCTATCGTAAAGAATGATTTCTTGCCACGTGGCATACGTATCGACCCGAGTGAAGTGTTCGTAAACGATGGTGCTAAGAGTGATACTGGCAACATCGGCGAGTTGGTGAGATGGGACAACAGCTTGGGAGTAACCGACCCTATCTATCCTGTATATATCGACTCTAATGTAATGTGTGGAAGAGCAGGGGTTCTTGAAAATGGCAAATGGAGCAACGTTACATATATGCCATGCGTGGAAAGCAATGATTTTGTTCCTCAAATCCCTGACCACAGAGTAGACATGATTTATCTGTGCTACCCTAACAACCCTACAGGAACAGTAATTACAAAAGAGGAACTAAAGAAGTGGGTTAATTATGCCATTGCTAACGACACATTGATTCTATATGATGCAGCATACGAGGCTTATATCACAGAACCCGACATTCCTCATTCTATATATGAGATTAAGGGTGCAAAGAAAGTGGCAATAGAATTCCACAGTTATTCAAAGACGGCTGGTTTTACTGGTGTACGATGTGGATACACCATAATTCCTAAAGAGCTGACAGCATTTGCATTAGACAGCAAAGAGAGAATTGCACTTAACCCTCTATGGGACAGAAGACAATGTACAAAGTTTAATGGTACAAGCTACATCAGTCAGCGTGCCGCAGAAGCGATATATTCACCAGAAGGAAAAATTCAGATTAAAGAAACCATAGACTATTATATGGGCAACGCAAAGATTATGTATGATGCCCTGAAAAGACTTGGTTTCAAAATCTACGGAGGTGTGAACGCTCCATATATCTGGGTTAAGACTCCAGATGGTGTGGACAGTTGGAAATTCTTTGAACAGCTCTTATACGGAGCACAAATAGTATGTACTCCAGGTGTTGGGTTCGGTCCGAGCGGAGAAGGTTTCGTGAGATTTACTTCTTTCGGTGAACGTGAAGACTGCGAGGAAGCAATGCAACGTATAGAAAAGTGGCTAAAGGCATAATGCAACAAAAAGATAAACAAAACCACGAATTAACTAACAAAAGGTATGCTTATATTGAAAAAAGCATTACCTTTGCATCAAAACTAAAACAACAATCAATCAAATAAAGCTTTTAACAATGGCAAACTTAAGATTTCAGGTCGTTGAAGAGGCGTTCAAGAAACGCCCAGTTGAAGTTATCGCACCGGTAGAACGCCCTTCCGAATATTTCGGCAAATACGTTTTCAACCGTGCAAAAATGTACAAATACCTACCACCAGATGTCTATGACAAACTGATAGATGTTATTGACAATGGTGCCACGCTTGACCGCTCTATAGCTAACGCTGTAGCAAATGGTATGAAGCAGTGGGCTGAAGAGAATGGTGTTACTCACTACACTCACTGGTTCCAGCCTCTTACTGGAGGTACTGCCGAGAAGCACGATGCTTTCATTGAGCACGACGGCAAGGGTGGAATGATTGAGGAATTCTCTGGCAAGTTGCTTGTACAGCAGGAACCTGATGCAAGTTCTTTCCCTAACGGTGGTATCCGAAATACTTTCGAGGCTCGCGGATATTCTGCATGGGACCCTACTTCTCCTGTCTTCATCATCGACGACACTCTTTGTATCCCTACAATCTTCATCTCTTATACAGGTGAAGCCCTTGACTACAAAGCCCCACTTTTGCGTGCCCTTCATGCCGTAAATGTTGCAGCAACAAACGTTTGCAACTATTTCGACCCGAAAGTAAGTAAGGTTACGTCAAATTTAGGATGGGAACAAGAATATTTCCTTGTTGATGCAGACCTTTATAGTGCACGTCCTGACCTTATGCTGACAGGCAGAACCCTCATGGGACACGACTCTGCCAAGAACCAGCAGATGGACGACCACTATTTCGGAACTATCCCTGACAGAGTGCAGGCATTTATGAAAGACCTTGAGATCCAGGCTCTCGAACTTTCTATACCTTGCAAGACTCGTCATAACGAGGTAGCACCAAACCAGTTTGAAATAGCACCGATATTTGAAGAGTGTAACCTTGCCGTTGACCACAACATGCTATTGATGTCGCTAATGAAGAAAGTAGCACGTAAGCACGGCTTTATCGTTCTTCTTCACGAGAAACCTTTCGCTGGCATAAACGGTAGCGGAAAGCATAATAACTGGAGTTTGTCTACAGACACTGGCGTTCTACTCCACTCTCCAGGCAAGACTCCTGAAGACAACCTACGCTTCGTAACATTTATTGTTGAGACTCTGATGGGTGTTTATCGCCACAACGGACTTATCAAAGCGTCTATCATGAGTGCAACAAACGCTCATCGTCTTGGAGCTAACGAAGCACCTCCAGCAATCATTTCATCATTCCTCGGTAAGCAGCTCTCTGAACTTCTTGACCACATCGAAGCAAGCGACAACGAGGAAGTATTTAAGATGGCAGGAAAGCAAGGTATGAAGATGGATATTCCTGAGATACCAGAATTGCTTATCGACAATACTGATAGAAACCGTACTTCACCTTTCGCTTTCACAGGAAATCGCTTTGAGTTCCGTGCCGTAGGTTCTGAGGCCAACTGTGCATCTGCAATGATCGCATTGAACTCTGCCGTTGCTGAAGCATTGGTTGATTTTAAGGCTCGTGTAGATGCTCTCATCGAGAAGGGTGAAGATAAGGTAAAGGCTATCATTGATGTTCTTCGTGAAGACATCAAGACTTGCAAGCCTATACGCTTTGACGGTAACGGATATTCTGAAGAATGGGTAGTAGAGGCAAAGAAGCGTGGTCTTGACTGCGAGACAAGTTGTCCTGTAATATTCGACAACTACCTAAGCAAGTCTTCTATCGAGATGTTCACTAAGCTCGGCGTTATGACAGAGAAAGAGCTTGCTGCACGTAACGAGGTTAAATGGGAGACTTATACTAAGAAAATTCAGATTGAGGCTCGCGTAATGGGCGACCTTACGATGAACCACATCATCCCTGTAGCTACACACTATCAGAGTATGTTGCTGAAGAATGTTCAGAATATGCGCACTGTATTCTCTGCTGACAAAGCGGAGAAACTGAGCAGCCGCAACATGAAGATTATCGAGGATATTGCTGAGCGCACTCAGATTATCGAGGAAGGTGTGGAAGAACTCGTCAACGCACGTAAGGTGGCAAACAAGATTGCCAACGAGCGCGAGAAAGCGATAGCATATCATGATACCGTGGCTCCTAAGATGGAGGAGATTCGTTATCATATCGACAAACTGGAACTAACAGTGAGCGATGAGCTTTGGACTCTTCCAAAGTATCGTGAACTGCTGTTCATTAGATAGAAAATAGTACAATCTATTTCTTTTATTGGTTGTTTAAGTTGGGGGCTGCGAGGTTGTGAAACCGTGCAGCTCTTTTTTTGTGCCTTTGCAGACCATTAAAAATCGTATTTGTGATTAATTTATATTGCCAGCAAAAGTAAAATAAACGGATACAACAGTTTGGTTTATTCGTATGTTTGTCGTAACTTTGCAGCGAAAGGGAGCACACTATGTGCATCCTAAAAATTTTAGTAGTATTGCGTTTGCAATTTGTTCGGATGTCTTGAAAGCCTGAGAAACTTTTAAATGCATATATCTGAATAAGTCGTGAATGCCTGCGCTAGCGTGGGCTTGACTTATCAATATGCAGGGTTTTCTCAGGGCCTCAAGACAAGATAAGTG
>CAVKAH010000048.1:0-14274 GCA_963654095.1 Oscillospiraceae bacterium | reverse complement strand
GGACGGTAATATCTTGGGCTATACAATACTTCAAACAGCAGAAACTCCAGGACTTGGAGCCAAGGCAGAAAGCTGGTTTCAGAAAGACGGCAAGGGAAGTATTATCGGCAAGAACCCTTCTACTGACAATCTAACAGTAAGCAAAGACGGAGGTAGTGTAAATGCTATAACTGCAAGTACTATTACTAGTCGTGCCTTTCTGTTGGCTGTAAATAACGCTTACAATGCTTATAAGAAAGGCAAAGCCGATAGTAATAGCGGTGCTACAAAACAGTCTAACAAATAAAAACACAGATCATGAATAACTTTAAGATATTATTAAACGGCATAGTAAAGGAGAATCCTACATTTGTTCTCCTTTTGGGTATGTGTCCAACACTGGCTACGACAACCTCAGCGATAAATGGTCTATCAATGGGACTTGCCACAATGTTTGTGCTAATCTGTTCAAACCTTGTTATTTCCCTTATCAAGAACCTTACTCCAGATATGGTTCGCATACCAGTATTCGTTGTTGTCATTGCCTCATTCGTAACAATTCTTCAGATGATAATGCAGGCATACGTTCCTGCCATATATGCAACATTGGGCTTGTATATACCTCTGATTGTTGTAAACTGTATCATCCTTGGTCGTGCAGAGGCATTTGCTTGTAAGAATGGTCCTGTAGCAAGTATCTTCGATGGTATGGGAATGGGACTCGGTTTCTCAATAGCTTTAACCATTCTTGGTGCTGTTCGCGAGTTGTTAGGTGCAGGTCAGGTTTTCGGCATCACATTACTTCCAGAAACCTGCAATATGCTTCTCTTTATCCTACCTCCAGGAGCGTTCATCACATTGGGTTATCTTATTGCAATAGTAAACAAATTTAAGAAAGCGTAATCATGGAATATTTATTGATATTTATCTCTGCTATATTCGTAAATAATATAGTATTATCACAGTTCTTGGGTATCTGTCCTTTCCTTGGAGTATCCCAAAAGGTTACCACATCATTAG
Organism: Oscillospiraceae bacterium; assembly: GCA_963654095.1. Lineage (GTDB taxonomy): Bacteria > Bacteroidota > Bacteroidia > Bacteroidales > Bacteroidaceae > Prevotella. The sequence goes on along the minus strand of CAVKAH010000048.1, from coordinate 13,275 downwards.
GAATGGGAGCAGCGGTAGCGTTTGTTCTTACGCTTGCCACTATTGTTACATATCTCGTACAGATATTTATTCTCAATCCATTCGACTTGCAATACCTTCAGACAATAGCGTTTATCCTTGTCATTGCAGCATTGGTGCAGATGGTTGAGATAATCCTAAAGAAGGTTTCCCCAGCATTGTATCAGGCACTAGGAATATTCTTGCCACTTATCACGACAAACTGTGCCGTACTTGGTGTTGCCATTCTTGTCATTCAGAAAGACTTCTCGCTCATTCAGAGTGTAGTATACGCTTTCTCTACGGCACTTGGTTTCGCTCTTGCCCTTACGGTATTTGCAGGAATACGTGAGCAGTTGGCGTTCGTTAATATACCAAAGGGAATGCGTGGCATGGCAATAGTACTTGTTACAGCAGGTCTTTTGAGTCTTGCGTTTATGGGCTTCTCTGGTGTTGACGGAGGACTTAAGCTTCTGTTTGGTTTGCAGTAATGGTATGTAAATTATAATACAAATAAATCATAAAATCCTTCAGCTGGTTTGTATCTGCTATGTTGCTTGATACTACCGCTGAAGGATTTCTTTTTTTAGGTATATCTTTATTGCCTGTAAGGTTAGGCTTTATTATTTGTAAGGTATATCTTTATTACTTGCAAGGTGCATCTTTATTACTTGCAAAGTATATCCTTATGCCTTGTAAGATTATCCTTAAAAGACAACTTATTTATATAGCATAACGATGCTTCCTGCCGTTATGAGCAATGCACCTATAATAACCTTGGCATTAACTGGTTCTTTCAAGAAAAGAAACGATAGACAAATGGTGATTACAACGCTCAGTTTGTCTACAGGTGCCACACGTGCCACGTCGCCAATCTGTAGAGCTTTAAAATAAAACAGCCATGATAGCCCTGTCGCAGCTCCCGACAAAATGAGGAAAAGCCATGTGTGGGCTTGTATTGATTTTACCTCACTTGCATGGCTACCTACCAATACGATACCCCACGTAATAAAGAGTATGATGGTTGTACGTATAGCCGTTGCAAGGTCAGAATTAATGTCTTTCACTCCAATCTTGGCGAAGACAGCCGTCAATGCGGCAAAGAAGGCTGAAAGTAAAGCATAATATTTCCACATGATATATTGATTTTATGACCTAACCGCCGATTTTATCTCGTCGTTGCTAATCTCCCTCTTGGTCGATAACTATGGTTTCCAAGTCGTCAGGTACATACACATTACCGCTAAAGGCAGACTGTGCCTCGTGGGTGTACTTATCTTTTCTTCTCGAAGTCTTATCTTCCGTATGATAAAGCACAAGGTTTTTTACATGCAACTCATTAGCTAATCGTGCTCCGTCGATAGCCGTACTATGGTTCTTCTCGTATGGATGGAACCGATTAGCATCGGCATGGAGGCAGAAAGCCTCACATAATAGCCAGTCTACTCCTTCTACCCACTGGCGGTTAGTCTCATTGAAAGGCTCGTCTCCAAGGCACGTAAGGGTTGTCCCGTTGGTAAATGTTATGCGAAAGCCGTATTGTGGCTCCTTGGTAGAACGTATGTCGAAGGTGTTCAGTTGCCAGTCTCCAATCATGAAACTATCGCCATCGTTGAGCACATGTATTATAATGCGGTCGCCTATTAGGCTACTTAGCTTGGCGGGAAGAGTATTTCGGCATATCCACTCCAATACACTTGTAACCTTGCTATTGCCATAGATATGTAGGTCGCCGTCATATTGTCCGCCCTTTATCTTCTGCATTATCATCCTTACAAGCCATACTGCACCGAGCACATGGTCGGTATGAGCATGGGTGAGAAATAGGTGATGAATATCGGTGGGGGATACCCCTACGCTCTCCAACTGGCGGAATATCTGGTTGCCACCTCCAGCATCAACCATCAGTAATGTGGTATCAGACTGTAGCAGAAAGCACGTATTGTAGTATCGGGTGGCAAGGGCGTTGCCCGTTCCGAGCATTGTTAGTTGTCTCATACGTTATAGCTTATTTTACTAAAAGTAAGGCAAAGATAATGAAAATTCCGTATATAGTGGTTCAAGTTTTATTGTAACTACAAATTTACTACAAAGTCAGCTCCTATTTTTGCCGAAAATCTTTTGAGTTTAAAGTAGTTAATATGAGCAATATGTTATTTGATTGGCTAAATACAATAGACCATTCGTTGATGTTAATCCTAAACTTTGATGGTGGAATAGTTATGGACAGGATATGCATGGCAATGTCTTCCAAGTTAATATGGATAATTCCAGGAATGTTGTTTCTGCGGTATGTCTTGCGTAAGTGTAAATGGCAGGATACGGTAGCAATATTATCGTGCCTCGTGTTGACGATAGTATTGTGCGACCAGATATCTTCAAGTTGGATAAAACCCACGATTATGCGCCTGCGCCCATCACATGATGCGACAATACAATATGCACTTCATTATGTAGGAAACTATCGTGGCGGACTATACGGCTTTGTGTCTAGTCATGCGGCAAATGCCTTTGGAGCCGTCGTTTTCGTATCCTTGGTTGTTCACCGAAAGTATACCACAATCGTCCTTGTCCTATTCGCATCATGCGTAAGCTATTCACGCATATATCTCGGAGTGCATTATCCTGGAGATATAGTCGGTGGCACGCTGTTGGGTTTGGTTATTGGGATGAGTATGTATGAGGTATGTTGCTTGCTCAGCAAGGTATGGAAATATATGTCCTCTAATAAGCACGATATTATCAGTCGACATGACAAATACGCATATAGAATATAATTATAATAGGATAAAATCATAATTTTTGAGTAAATACAAACCTTTTTTAGAATTATAAACATAATCGTGTTCGCCGTTTGGATTTAAGTTGCTATATTTGCACAGCTTAAAAAAAATAGAGAGCATCTATAGCTGAAGATAAGAAAATTATGAAAAAGACAATCCTTGTAACAGGTGGAACAGGCTTTATAGGCTCACATACTACTGTAGAATTGATAGAGAATGGCTATGACGTGGTAATCGTTGACAACCTTTCAAACTCAAATGCTGCAGTGTTAGATGGTATTGAGAAGATAACAGGAGTACGCCCAAATTTCGAGAAAGTTGATTGTTGCGACATCGTAGCAATGAAGCAAGTGTTTGAAAAGTATAAAGGCATTGACGGAATCATACATTTCGCTGCAAGCAAAGCCGTAGGCGAGAGCGTTCAAAAGCCATTGCTTTATTATCGCAATAATATAAACAGCTTGATAAATCTTTTGGAACTTATGCCTCAATATGGCGTGAAGGGAATAATTTTTTCATCAAGTTGCACGGTGTATGGTCAGCCTTCGGCAGAAAATCTTCCTGTTACTGAGGAGGCTCCAATGCAGAAAGCCCTCAGCCCGTATGGTAATACCAAACAGATAAACGAGGAGATAATACACGATTATTTACATAGCGGAGCACCGATAAAGTCGGTGATATTAAGATATTTCAACCCTATTGGCTCGCACCCATCAGCATTGATAGGTGAGCTGCCAAATGGTGTGCCGATGAACCTCATACCATTTGTAACGCAAACAGCAATAGGTATTCGAGAGGAACTTAAGATTTTTGGTAACGACTATGATACACCTGACGGTACTTGTATCCGCGACTATATAGATATTATGGACCTAGCTAACGCCCACGTTAAGGCTATGGAAAGAATACTTGATGATAAGTCTACCGACCCTGTAGAGACATTTAATATAGGAACAGGTACAGGGGTTAGTACGCTACAGATAGTAGAAAGCTTTGAAAAAGCTACAGGTGTAAAGCTAAATTGGCGATACGCTCCACGTCGTGAGGGCGACATCGAAAAGGTATGGGCTAACCCTCATAAGGCAAACACCGTACTTGGATGGAAAGCTAAGGCTAATATTGAAGATACATTGCGCTCTGCATGGAAGTGGCAACAAAAGCTTCGTGCAGACGGTATACAATAAAAAAGCATGTCCTTTTATGACATGTTGTATTTGTGTTTGTGTTGTTATTATCCTCCGATGCGATATCGGGGGATAATTTTTAAAGTCAAATTTTAATTATGAACGTAGACCAAATAAAAGAAATAATAGAGAAAACGCCTAATCTCTCTACGGCTCTCGGTATGCACTTCATATCTACTCCAGATGAAGATATGTGTATGGCAACGATGAAAGTGGACGAAAGAAACCGTCAACCCTTTGGCTTTCTTAGTGGCGGAGCCTCACTTGCCTTGGCAGAAAATCTGGCTGGCGTAGGCTCAACGGCATTGTGCCCAAACAAAATATGTGTGGGTATAAGCGTTAGTGGCGACCATGTGAAGGCTGTAGAAGAGGGAGATACGGTAACCGCCATAGCACATCTTGCCAGCAAAGGACGTAAGTTGCATGTCTGGGATGTGCAGATAAACAATTCCAATGGTGAACTTATATCAACGGTACACGTAACAAACTACATTATCACACCAAAAGATAGGAAAGAGGAAAGTGAGAAATAACTTTGCCATATATCGTTTGCCAGGCGGAAACACCGATTGTAACATCATAGAATGTGATGATAAAGACGTTGTGTTCTTAAACTCATATTCGTGTGTAGGTATGGATAAGGGTTTCGTTTTTGCACCATTTGATATAACATCGTCATGCCCTTTAATCCTTTTGCCCTCAAGAGAGGCTACCGTTAAGGATATAAATAGCTTATGCAACGTAGGGAAAGAAACAGTAAAAGTATTGAATACGGAGGACGATAGGGCTACATACAAAGAAGATTTCGCAAAGTTTCGTGAAAAAACAGTATGTGGCGAGCTTCATAAAATTGTGTTGTCTAGAAAGGAAGTAGTAGAGGTAGACAATGATTTGAATGGCATACGTATCTTCAAACAGTTATGTTCAGATTATCCAAACTCATTTGTCGCAATCGTAAAAACCACAGCCACAGGAACTTGGATTATGGCAACACCAGAGGTTTTGCTTGAGAGTAGCTCGAAAGGGGTACATACTATGGCTCTCGCAGGAACGAGGAAAGTGGAAGAAACAATAAATGATAAGTGTGCTTCTTTGAAGGATTGTTCCCTAGAATGGGATGAAAAGAATACAAAAGAGCAGGAGTTTGTTTCTGAATATATTAAGGATTGCCTCACGCAATACACAGACGAACTCAACGTCTCGTTGCCACATACTATAAAGTATGGTGGTATTGAGCATCTGCGAAGCGATTTCTATTTTCATAAAAATACGGATGTACGATTAGGACAAATAGTATCTGACCTTCATCCTACACCAGCCGTTTGCGGCTTGCCAGCGGATGATGCCTTTGATTATATACAGAAGTATGAGCATAATAATAGGCAGTATTATAGTGGTTTCTGTGGACCTTATTATGGCGATGCCGACTTCCATTTCTTCGTAACTCTACGCTGTATGAAGGTAGAAAAGTATAGAGTGGGGTTGTTTGCGGGGGGCGGAATACTGCCAGATAGTAAGGAAGAAGAAGAGTGGCTTGAAACAAAACTCAAGATGCAGGCAATGCGACGAACCCTTTGCCTATAGATTAATCACTACAAACATAAATATAATAATGTATAGCGACAAGAAAATAGTAAATATGTTAACCTCTTTTCTTATAGCAAAAGGTATAAGAAAAGCTGTTGTCTGCCCAGGTTCGAGAAACATTCCAATAGTCAACAATCTGTTTGAAACGGAAGATATACAATGTTTTCCCGTAACAGACGAGCGCAGTGCTGGGTTTTATGCTTTAGGCTTGTCGTTATGTACGAAAGAGCCAGTGGTGGTTTGCGTAACTTCAGGTTCCGCATTGCTGAACGTGTCGCCAGCCATTGCTGAGGCTTATTATAGGCATGTGCCCATAGTACTCATATCTGCCGACAGACCAGAAGAGTGGATTGACAGACTTGACGGTCAGACTATGCACCAGTATGATGTGATGAAGAACTTCATAAAGGCGCAAGTTGATTTATCAGAAATAACGGATGATGACAGGCAAAAGGAGAACTTCTTTTCATTAAGTTTAAATAAATGTTTGAATAAAGCCATAGGTTCAGCCCCTGGACCTGTGCACATTAATGTTCATCTGGATGAACCTTTATTCAATTTTAATGTAGGTTGTCTTCAGAAAATAACTAATATAAAGGCAGTTGGCTCGAGTGCTGGCATTTGCTTAGAAGTGAAAGAGGTAATCAGAAAATTTATCTCTGCAGACAAAAAACTAATACTAATTGGTCAGTTGCCGTATGCTGACCGACAGCTCGATGTGGTTGTAAGAGAACTGTCGAAATACTTTGTTGTATTGACAGAACCATTGTCGTCGGCATATTCTGTGCCTTTCGACAACGCTTTACCATATGTTGAAATATCTTTACCAGATAGGGGAATAGATGTTTTGCTTACTCTCGGTAATAATTTCGTTAGCAAGCAGATAAGACAATATATACGTTCATGTGATGTTTCAGAGCATTGGGAGATAAACGCAGCTGGGGAAATACATGATGTTTCCATGCACCAGACGGGTGTTGTGGCTCGTTCTGAAATAATGTTTTTAGAGGAACTTCTTAAAGAAACAAAAGCTTATTGTTCCGACGGACAGGATGTAAAGTCTCGTTATGATATAACTTGGAACGATGCGATACGCAGAACGCAGTTGGCGATAGACGATTATGTGCCAGCTTTTTCGCAGTTGTCGGTAGTGAAAGACTTTGAGTTGTCTCTTGAAGACATGGAATATGATTATGACGTACATTATGCCAACAGTATGTCAGTAAGGCTCGGCTGCATCTATTCACAGCATTATATATGGTGCAATCGTGGCATGAACGGTATAGAAGGAAGCGTGTCTACAGCCGCAGGGTTCTCGTTGGCAACCGATAAGATGGTATTTTGCGTGGTCGGCGACTTGAGCTTCTTTTATGATCAGAATGCTTTGTGGAACAATAATCTGCGAGGCAATTTGCGTATTCTTCTGCTCAACAATGATGGCGGAGGTATATTTAGCAGACTGAAAGGACTGGATTCATCTATCGGAAGTAGTGATTATATTTTCGGCGTTCATAAGACAAATGCACGAGGAATATGCGAGCAGAATGATGTCGGATATATCTCTGCCAGTTCAAACGATGAATATAGAGAAGCACTTGTTCATTTCTTAACAGAAGCAACATCCCGTCCGATGGTGCTGGAAGTATTTACTTCAATAGAGGAAGATAATAGAGTGCTTGATGAGTTGAATAAAGAAATTAAGAATATCAAATAACTAATTGACAGTATGAGTAATAGGATATGGAATAAAATTAAAGGTTTCGACTTCAAGGAGATCCTTTTTGAAGATTGCGAAGGTGTGGCGAAGATAACGATAAACCGCCCAAGATACAGAAACGCATTTACTCCTTTGACAACCCAAGAGATGAGTAGGGCATTTGCATATTGTAGGGAAGCACAGGATATCTGTGTAGTAATACTTACGGGAGCTGGCGACAAAGCATTCTGTTCAGGAGGAGATATGCACGTTAAGGGTAGGGGTGGCTATGTAGGAGATGACGGAGTGCCACGTCTTAATGTACTTGATGTGCAGAAACAAATACGTTCTTTGCCAAAACCAGTTATAGCAATGGTAAACGGATATGCTATCGGTGGAGGTCATGTGCTGCATCTTATGTGCGATTTAACGATAGCAAGCGAGAACGCAATCTTTGGACAGACAGGTCCGAAGGTAGGCTCTTTTGATGCGGGTTTCGGTGCATCGTATCTCGCACGTATAGTGGGACAGAAGAAAGCGCGTGAGATTTGGTTCTTGTGTCGTCAGTATTCTGCAAAAGAAGCTGAGGAGATGGGAATGGTAAACAAGGTAGTTCCTTTTGAAAAACTTGAAGATGAGTGTATGGAATGGGCGTATACCATGATGGAACGTAGTCCTCTAGCCCTCAGGATGATAAAGGCAGGACTTAATGCAGAACTTGATGGTCAGGCGGGAATTCAGGAGTTGGCAGGCGATGCCACTATGTTATATTATTTCCTTGACGAAGCACAAGAGGGCGGAAAGGCTTTCTTGGAGAAGCGTAAGCCTGACTTTAAGAAATATCCAAAACTTCCTTGATGCTATAACGTATGCTGAAAATATCGATAGAGCATAAGACATTACATTTCAAACAGCCTGCAGGCACATCGCGAGGTGTATATACCGAAAGAGATATCTGGTTAATCAGTATGTATGACACCGACTGCAAGAGTTGCGTTGGAGTAGGGGAGTGTGCTCCATTGCCCGATTTAAGTTGCGATGCGTCTACGGATTATGAGAAAAAACTTCGTGCAATCTGTGATGTTGTTGAGCAGAAAGGGGAGATAGACTATGCACTTCTTATGCCGTATCCATCAATGCTGTTTGGTTTGGAAACGGCATATCTGAACATGAAAAATGGTAAACATCTCTTTGATACTCCTTTTTCACATGGCAGATGTGGTATTCCAATCAATGGTCTGGTATGGATGGGAACTGCCCAAGAGATGACCCGACGTATGGAGGAAAAGATAAAAGCTGGCTTCAGATGTGTAAAACTGAAGATTGGGGCTATCGATTTTGATAGTGAACTAAATCTCGTAAAGAGCATTCGACGCAGGTTTTCGAAAGATGTTATAGAACTTAGGGTTGATGCTAACGGAGGCTTCTCGCCTACAGAGGCTCCTCGACGACTTGAAACCCTTGCAAAATACGACATTCATTCTATAGAACAGCCTATTCGACAGCGACAGTGGGGTGAGATGGCAACGCTTTGTGCTAATACTCCTCTACCTATTGCTCTTGACGAAGAACTAATTGGAGTTAACATGAAAGCTATGAAGGAAGAACTCCTTTCGGTGATTAAACCGCAATATATAGTGCTTAAACCATCTCTTCATGGCGGTATGCACGGTACAGAGGAGTGGGTAGCGTTGGCTCGACAACGGGGAATAGGTAGTTGGATAACGAGTGCTTTGGAAGGAAACATCGGACTTAATGCTGTGGCGCAGCTCACTTCGCACATCTATGGCGATGACATAACAATGCCACAAGGGCTTGGCACGGGTATGTTGTATACTGATAACTTGCCGATGACTACGGAAATAAGAGGAGACAAAATATGGATAAGGGAGACTTGACCTTAGAGAAATTCTTAGAAGAATGGAATAATGATGACGACAAGGTCTTGGTTCATACAAGCGGGTCTACGGGAAAGCCTAAACCTCTTCGTGTAGAGAAGAAGAGAATGATAGCCAGCGCAAAGGTAACATGCAGTTTCCTTGGTTTGAATAGTTCGGATACAGCGTTGCTATGTATGCCGCTCGACTATATCGCAGGTAAGATGGTTGTTGTTAGAAGTCTAGTCTGTGACATGAGATTGATAAACGTAACGTCATGCTCACACCCATTAAAAGACTTGGAAGAAATACCTACGTTTGCCGCTATGGTACCCATGCAAGTGTTTAGTAGTATGCAGGATGATGAGGAACGTCGGAAACTAATGAAGATAAAAAACCTCATTATCGGTGGAGGGGCTATAGATGCCACGTTGGAAAATCAGTTAATGCAATTCCCTAATGCCGTTTGGAGTACTTACGGAATGACGGAAACTCTCTCGCATATAGCACTGCGTCGCATAAACGGAAATGAGGCTTCTGAATATTACACTCCGTTTGACAATGTTGAAGTGTCAGCCTCACAAGACGGATGTTTGCGCATTTATGCTCCAGAAATATGTCCTGAACTATTGCAAACAAACGATATCGTGGAGTTTAGTCCTAATGGCAGAGACTTTAAAGTTCTTGGTAGGGTAGATAATGTGATAGATTCGGGAGGAATAAAGATACATGCCGAACAAGTGGAGAAACTCCTTCACGATATCGTTCCTTATGATTTTGCCATAACAAAAGTAGCCGATAAGAAGTTCGGTGAGGCGGTTGCAATGGTGGTTGCTATGCCCCAAGGAGAGTGTAATGCTAACTTGAAAGATGAACTGGAGATACTCAAAGAGAAGGTTAATGATAGTTTGGAAAACAAATACTATCGTCCTAAACACTACTTTGTCGTAGAAACAATACCCCATACAGGTACAGGTAAAATAGCCCGCAGGGAGGTTGAAATGTTATTAGATATTTGTCATATACATTGAAAATAATTAACTTTGCAACGTTTTTTCTACGAAAATAATAAAAAATCATATAAGTTATGGAATTAGCAAGCAAGTATGACCCACAGGACGTGGAGTCAAAATGGTATCAATATTGGCTTGACAACAAACTTTTCAGTAGTAAGCCTGACGGAAGAGAACCATATACCGTAGTAATACCTCCACCAAACGTAACGGGTGTGCTACACATGGGACACATGCTGAATAATACAATTCAGGATATTCTTGTACGTCGAGCAAGAATGGAAGGTAAGAACGCATGTTGGGTGCCTGGTACTGACCATGCTTCTATAGCAACAGAAGCAAAGGTGGTAAACCGTTTAGCACAGCAAGGAATTAAGAAAACAGACCTCACACGTGATGAGTTTCTTAAGCACGCATGGGACTGGACCAATGAGCATGGTGGTATTATATTGAAACAATTGCGTAAACTTGGCGCAAGCTGCGACTGGGATCGCACCGCCTTTACTATGGACGAAACACGTTCGAAAGGTGTAATTAAGGTGTTCTGCGATTTATACAATAAGGGGCTTATATACCGTGGTGTCAGGATGGTAAACTGGGATCCAAAGGCTCAAACCGCACTCTCTGATGAGGAGGTTATATATAAAGAAGAACAGTCGAAGCTATACTATCTGAAATACAGAGTAGTAGAAGACGATGTTAAAGGTGATGATGACAATGTTATGCATAAGGATGAAAAAGGCTATTATGCAGTAGTTGCCACCACTCGTCCTGAGACTATTATGGGCGATACTGCAATGTGTATCAATCCTAATGATAAGAAAAACACATGGCTAAAGGGTAAGCACGTCATCGTACCACTAGTTGGAAGAGAGATTCCAGTTATTGAAGACGACTATGTAGATATAGAGTTTGGTACAGGATGTTTGAAGGTTACGCCTGCTCATGATATCAATGACCATGCTCTCGGACTGAAACATAATCTCGAAACAATAGACATCTTCAACGACAACGGTACTATCAGTGATGCGGCTGGTATGTATGTAAGAATGGATCGTATGGATGTTCGTGTAAAGATTGAGCAGGACTTGAAGGATGCAGGACTGATGGAGAAGGTGGAAGACTATAATAATAAGGTTGGCTTCTCTGAACGTACCAACGTGCCAATAGAGCCAAAACTTTCTACACAGTGGTTCCTTTCCATGCAGCATTTTGCAGATATCGCCTTGCCTCCAGTAATGGATGATGATATACAGTTCTATCCTCCTAAGTATAAGAATACTTATCGCCATTGGTTAGAGAATATTAAAGACTGGTGTATCAGTAGGCAATTGTGGTGGGGACACCGTATTCCTGCTTATTATTTCCAGACATCAGATGGTAAACGCGACTTTGTTGTAGCAGAGAACATCGATGATGCGTTGAAGTCAGCTATACAGAAAAATCCTTCGCTAAAGGCAGAAGACCTTGAGCAAGATAGTGATTGCCTTGACACATGGTTCTCTTCTTGGCTATGGCCAATATCTCTTTTCGACGGAATAGAGCATCCTGATAATGAGGAAATAAACTATTATTATCCTACAAGCGACCTCGTTACTGGTCCTGACATTATCTTCTTCTGGGTGGCACGTATGATTATGGCAGGATATGAATACCGTGGTAAGATGCCTTTCAAACATGTGTATTTTACTGGTATCGTACGTGATAAGCTTGGACGAAAGATGTCTAAGAGCCTTGGTAACTCACCAGATCCTCTTGACCTCATTGACAAATATGGTGCCGATGGTGTACGTATGGGAATGATGCTGTCGGCTCCTGCAGGCAATGATATCCTGTTTGATGAGTCGCTATGTGAGCAGGGACGCAACTTTAACAATAAGATTTGGAATGCTTTCCGACTTGTTAAGGGATGGCAGGTGGCTGATGCTGAGCAGCCAGAGGCAAACAGCATTGCCGTTAAGTGGTTTGAGGCAAAGCTCCGTCAGGCAAGTAATGAGATTGATGACCTATTTAGCAAATACAGAATATCAGAGGCTCTGATGACTGTATATAAGCTTTTCTGGGATGAATTCTCAAGTTGGTATCTTGAAATGGTTAAGCCTGCTTATGGTCAGCCTATGGATAAGGAGACATATAATGCCACTCTCGGGTTCTTTGAGAACTTGCTAAAGATGCTTCATCCATTTATGCCGTTCATCACAGAGGAACTTTGGCAACACATCTATGAGCGTAAGGATGGTGAGTCTATAATGCGAGTAAAGCTTGAGATACCTGCTCCATCGGCTGAGGATATGAAACTCATCGAGGATGTCGAGAATATCAAGCAAATAGTTGCAGGTGTTAGAACTGTTCGCAACCAGAAGAACATCGCCAATAAGGAGAGCTTGAAACTTCAAACTGTATCAGAAAACAACTATGCAGCATACGATAGCGTAGTGATGAAGATGGCTAACCTTAGCAGTATAGATATAGTATCGGAAAAAGATGCTACTGCTGCTGCCTTTATGATTGGTACATTTGAGTATGCCGTACCTCTCGGCGATATGATTGATATTGCTGCTGAGCTTGAAAAACAAGAGGCGCAACTGAAGCATCTTGAGGGCTTCTTGGCTGGAGTTATGAAGAAACTGTCGAATGAACGATTTGTTGCCAATGCTCCAGAAGCAGTCGTAGCTCTTGAAAGAAAGAAGCAGAGTGATAGCGAAGAGAAGATTGCCGCACTGAAAGAAAGCATTGCTTCTCTAAAAGCAAAGGCTTAATATAGCGTAAAATTATTTTTAAGGGTCGCTTGTGTGTATAATACAATCATAAGCGACCCTTTTTTAGTTCTCTAAAATTTCTCTGATATAATGATAAAGTTTGCGGATATTTGATGTTATTTATATGAAAAATGTTAACGAAAGGTAAATTTTAGATTTGTGTGGGTACACACAGAAATTGATATAAATTAAGTTTGGAAATGTTTTGGTTAATAAGAAAAATGTGCTATCTTTGCATTGTTATCCTGAAAACAATCTTTTTACCTTAAAAAACTAATACCTATTGAAAATATGAAGCGGTTACCTGTGAAGGCAACCGCTTTGGTTTTTATATACAGAGCTTAGGTTTTTTTATATACAGAGTATTTGGTTTTTATAT
>CAVKAH010000047.1:0-14536 GCA_963654095.1 Oscillospiraceae bacterium | reverse complement strand
CCCAGCAATATTTCTGCCGTTATCTGCCTCTCCTTTGCGAGCACCGACATTTGCTGAGTTGATGGTATAATTGCCGGCATCATATTGTGGGTGTCAGCTTGTTGCAGACTTCGCGGTTGGGTATCAGACATATTGAGTTTCTTCCTCAAATCATTCACTTCCCTCCTAAGGTCGCTCACGTTTCCCCTCAATTCATAGAGTATTTTATAGAGCAAGTCTCTCTCGCTTTCATAGCTATGCTGCTGATTTTGTTTCTGTCCGAGAGTTGAAAGTTGTGTCGTTTCTTGATCTTGTGGTATAAATCCCAGCAATATTTCTGCCGTTATCTGCCTCTCCTTTGCGAGCACCGACATTTGCTCCGTGATATTTTTAAGCTGTCTTACGTTTCCAGGCCATTTATATTTCAGCATTATCTGCTTGGCTTGGTCATCAAGACTGATTTTAGGCAGGTTGTATTTCTCTGCCATCTGCATGGCAAAAAGTCTAAAGAGTAGCAATATGTCATCCCCTCTATCTCTAAGCGGTGGCATTTGCACAGGTATAGTATTCAGACGATAGTATAGGTCTTCTCTGAACCGTCCTTCGCTCACAGCCTTACGCATATTCACGTTTGTTGCGGCAACGATGCGTACATCGGTTTTCATTATCTTTTGTCCACCGACACGTATATATTCCCCTGTCTCGAGTACTCTTAGTAATCTTGCTTGGGTGGCAAGAGGCAGCTCACCGACCTCATCCAAGAATATCGTACCTTTATTTGCCGTACCGAAATAACCCTCGCTTTCCCCTATTGCTCCAGTGTATGCACCTTTCTCGTGTCCGAAAAGTTCGCTATCGATTGTCCCTTCTGGTATAGAGCCGCAGTTTATAGCGAAATATTTTTCTCTTTTTCTTGGCGAGTTATCGTGAATAACACGAGGTATTATCTCTTTTCCGACACCACTTTCTCCGATTATGAGTACCGACAAATCTGTTGGTGCCACTTGCAAAGCAACGTCAAGAGCACGATTTAATTTATCGCAGTTTCCCACGATATTATATCTCTGTTTTATTTTCTGTAGATCTGTAGTATTCATTATTAATGGGCAAAATTACTTATTTTTTTCCACTCAATGGCTTATGCCAGTTGATTTTTATTATTTTTTGTGGTTTGGTTGTACTTTTATGAGCATTAGTCCTACGGCAGTCCAGATAAGTTCCCTTATTCTTATGATTAGTGCAGTAAATATGCCACAGTTTGCAGTCATGGCAAGTCCTGCTGCCGACATCATAAATCCGCCTTCCCTACCACCAAGCTGGAGAGGAATAAAGAAAAGGAGATTTGCAAATAGCGATGTAAAGGCAAGCATTATAACACATTGTATATAACTTACGCTTGGTGTGAGCACAAGCAGACAAAACATTATCTCAAAACATGAGAGAAACCGACATGTCAGCTCCAAAGCTATTGCTCCAACAAAGGTTCGCGGGTTTTGTTTGTGTAAGGCTGCTATCTGTTGGTCTACATTTCGCAACTGCTCTTGATGGTTTTCAACTATATTCGTTGCCCAGCGACTTATGCCTGGTATATGACTTAACCATTTGGCAAGCCGCATTGCGAGACCTTTTTTGTAGCCTTTCATAAAGAACCAAATCCCCATTACACTGAACCCCAAGGCAAGCGATGCCACTATCGTGGTGGCAAGCGTAAGCGGTTGCGTTAGTATAAAGAGTATCGAAGAAAGGAGCCAGAACCAGAAATGACTGAATATATGAGTCATTACATATAGTATTACTGACGACGAGGCTCTCTCTGTGCCTAACCGTGGCGTGAGTTCCATTATACGATAAGCCTCACCACCCATTAGTCCGCCAGGCGTGGCATAATTAAGGGCAAAGCCCGATACCGTTACTTTATACAACCACCAAAAGCCAACCTTTTTTGTCCCTTCCGAATGTGCCGTACTATCTGAGCTACGCCGCCCCTGACGTATTATGATATACCATGCAGCCGTGTTCAACACATATAATGCTGCCCATAATACGACCACTGCAAGAAACCAATACCCTGCTCTCTGTATTCCGCTCCATACCTCTTTATAATCGAGTTGCGTAAGCATTATGCCGAGAGCTACTATTCCGAAGATAAAGAACCCGTTTTGGTATTTCTTTTTCATCCGAGTCTTGGTGTGTATATGTTATTCTTCAGCACCATTTGCCGTAGGTTTTGCCTTCTGCCTATTTACAGCAAACCTTACCTTCTCGCTATCATCGCGACGTTCATGATATAGCTTTGGCAGTGGGTTCTGCATAGGTTCGTCGTATGCTATGCGGTTGCGGAATATATCTATTGCCTGATAAATGGCACAACGGAATGATGCTTCATCGGCAATACCCTTACCTGCTATATCGTATGCAGTACCGTGATCTGGCGATGTTCTCACCACTTGCAGACCTGCCGTAATATTTACTCCTTCTGCGCCAGCTATAGTTTTGAATGGAGCAAGTCCCTGATCGTGATACATAGCGAGTACTCCATCGAACGCCCTGTACGTTCCGCTTGCAAAGAAACCATCAGCAGGGAAAGGTCCAAAAGCATTTACACCTTGTTCTGAAAGCTCTTTTATTGCAGGCTTAATTATAGTTTCCTCCTCTTCTCCCAATAGTCCTGCATCACCAGCATGAGGGTTCAGCGAGAGCACTGCGATACGAGGTGCACTGATGTTGAAATCTCTTTTCAAGGCACTATGGAATATGTTGCACTTCTCTTCTATTGCTTCTTTTGTTATGGCTGCCACAATGTCTTTCACAGGCAGATGTGTTGTTACGAGCGCCACACGTAGCCGTCCTGCAGCAAGAATCATAAGTGCTTTACTACCATTCCCGAGTTTATCCTGTATATATTCGGTATGTCCTGGGAAATGAAAATCATCCGACTGTATATTATTCTTATTTATCGGTGCCGTAACAAGTACGTCGAAGAGTTGTTTTTTATAGTCTTCCACTGCACGATCAAGAGCTTTCAGTGCTGCCCATCCTGCCTCTTTTGTGGGCATACCTAGGTCTACTTTCACCTCATCATCAAAGGCAGCGAGCAGGTTTACCTTACCATCAACTGCATCTTCTGCACTATTAATGATTGTAAAGTTTGCTTGCATTGAGAGCGCATTGCGGTGGTAAGCGGCTATTTTGGGTGAGCCGTAGATTATTGGAGTACATAGTTCCAACAATCCTTGCTCTTGAAATGTCTTGAAAATAACCTCATATCCTATTCCGTTGGTGTCGCCCTGCGTAATGGCAACACGTATCTTTCTTCTTTCCATAATATATTATATGTATTATATCTCGTTGTTCTTTTTTTTAGTACTCAGCAGTCCGCATGCTGCCCAAATATCCTGTCCACGACTTGCACGTATAGTTGTGAACACGCCATGCTTAGTGAGATAGTCGCGAAACGACTCCATCTTCTCCTCCGGCGCACCATGTAAGTCCACTTCAGGTATTTGATGGAAGCGTATAAGGTTTACCCTACATTCAAGTCCTTCTACGAGTCGC
This sequence comes from Oscillospiraceae bacterium, assembly GCA_963654095.1. Taxonomy (GTDB): domain Bacteria; phylum Bacteroidota; class Bacteroidia; order Bacteroidales; family Bacteroidaceae; genus Prevotella. Next base: position 11,002 of record CAVKAH010000047.1, on the reverse strand, counting down.
ACTATCTCTCTTGCATGCATCATAGTGTCGTTTACACCGCCAAACATGATATATTCAAATGATAATCGGCGCTGATGGGTAAAGTCATACTGGTGCATGAGTGCCACTACGTCCTTTATAGACATACCTTTTTCTGCTGGCATAAGCGTTGCTCTTTGTTCTGGCAATGGTGAATGCATGCTGATTGCTACATGACATTGACTTTCATCGAGGAACCTTTTGAGCTTGTTCTTTACTCCTACGCTACTCACAGTTATCCTCTTAGGACTCCATTGAAAGCCATATTTTGCTGTTAAGATATCTGTTACCTTCAGCACATTATCAAGGTTATCCATCGGTTCCCCCTGCCCCATAAACACTACGTTTGTGAGTTTCTCCCGCTCAGGCAACGAATATATCTGGTTCAGAATATCTGTTGCGGTTAGGTTTCCCTCAAATCCTTGCTTTCCAGTTTGGCAGAAAAGACAATTCATCTTACACCCCACCTGCGATGAAACGCATAGTGTGGCACGGTCGCCGTCGGGGATATATACCGTTTCAACGTACTTTCCGCTTTGTGTAGGGAAGAGATACTTTATCGTTCCATCCACCGACTTCTGACTTTCAATAGGCGGCATGGCACCGATAGTGTATTTTTCCTTCATCTTTTCACGGTTCGCCTTTGAGATATTGGTCATCTCATCAATATCTTTAACACCCTTTTCGTAAAGCCATTTCGCCATCTGCCCTGCTGTAAAAGTAGGCATACCGAGACCTTTTACGGTATCTTTCAGTTCGTCTATCGTCTGTCCCACGAGGGAAATCCTATTGTCTGTTGTCATAATAGTATTTATAGTGCGAGCACAATAAAGCTTGCTTTGATTGTCGAGATGCAATTTTTATTATGCAAAGATACAACAAAAAGTTGAGTATGCGAGTAGATTTTATTTTTATTTACGTTCTTAATCCAAGAAAGGATACACCTAGCGTATCGTAAGAATACACCTAACGTATCGTAAGAATACACCTAGCGCATCGTAAAGATATACTTGACGCATCACAAAGATATACCTAACGACACGTAAAGTATATAGTTTTCACATCGCATCACTATAGTTATCCAAAGCAGGAGTCTCTTTATGAAAGACAAACTGCCTCTCTACAACAAAAATGGATTAATTCTCTTTGATTTATTCACTATTCTCATTATCTTTGCAAAAGATAAGTTGCATATCGGCAATATACTCCAACAAGTTTGATTTATATTATTCTCGATTTGCATTATCTTTTTAAGATAAACAAAACATGTCATCATGAGTCTAAAATATATATTTGCAGCCATTGTTGCTGCATTACCGCTATGCAACAACATGGCACAGGACAACACAAAAACCATAAAACTGCACATCATCGAAACAAGCGATGTGCATGGTTGTTTCTTCCCCTACAACTTTATCGAACGATGTGAGACTGAAGGATCTCTGGCAAGAGTGAGCTCCTACGTAGAAGATTTGAGAAAGAAGTCGGATGGAAACGTCATTCTTCTTGATAACGGAGACATCCTGCAAGGGCAGCCTACCTGCTATTACTATAACTTTGTGCAGACAGAAAAGCCGAACATCGTGGCAAGGATTTTCAACTATATGCACTATGATGCTGCCGCTTTTGGCAACCATGATATAGAACCAGGACACAGCGTGTATGACAAATGGGTGTCTGAAGTGGATTGTCCCATGCTCGGAGCCAATATCATTGAGCACGAAACGGGGTTGCCTTACGTTAAGCCATATACCATTATTGAGCGCAATGGCGTAAGGGTAGCTGTGCTCGCAATGCTTACTCCAGCCATACCAAGCTGGCTTGAGGAGGGGCTGTGGAGCGGACTTTACTTTGAGAACATAGTGCCAGCAGCAAAAAAGTGGGTGGCTTATCTGAAGAAAAACGAGAAGCCAGACCTCATCATCGGTATGTTTCATAGTGGCTGGGATGGTGGTATCATAACTGACCAATACACCGAGGATGCTGTCAAGGCTACTGCACAACAGGTTGACGGACTTGATATCATTTTCTTTGGTCATGACCACAGAGCTCGCAAAGCCATCGAGAAGAGCCCCAACGGCACTGATGTGCTTTGCTTAGACCCTTCTAACAACGCCCTCAACGTGGCTCACGCTGAAGTAACCATAACAAAAGAGGGAGACAAGGTTATCGAGAAAAAGATTGAAGGACAGGTTAAGGATATCACACAAGAGCCTATTGATGAGAAATATGTAGACTTCTTTGCCGACGACATTAATGAAGTGAAGAAATATATAGGCAAGAAAATTGGAGACAACGCCAAACCTATATATACTCGCGATGCCTTTTTCGGCAATTCTACATACATCGACCTCATACACAACCTACAACTAAAGCTAACCAAGGCGGACATCTCTTTCAACGCACCGCTATTGTTTAACTCCGTAATTAACCAAGGAGCAATATGCATAAGCGATATGTTCAAGCTCTACAGATACGAAAACAAGTTGTGCGTACTGAAGATGACTGGCGAGGAAATAAGGAAACATCTCGAAATGAGTTATGATCTCTGGGTAAATACTATGACTTCTAAAGACGACCATATCATGCTGCTCGACAAGCGCAATAGCACCGACATGCAGAAATTCGGCTTCAAGAATATGACATTCAACTTTGATTCTGCTGCAGGCATCGACTACGAAGTGGACGTAACTAAGCCCGACGGAGAGAAAGTACATATCCTGAAGATGTCTAACGGCAAACCTTTCGACCCCAAGAAATGGTATCTCGTTGCCATGAATAGCTATCGTGCCAATGGCGGAGGCGAGCTTCTGACCAAAGGAGCTAGCATCTCGAAAGAGGAATTGCGCAGCAGAATAGTTTACGAGAGTGAACTTGATTTGCGCCACTATCTTGCGCAAGAGATTGAAAAACAAGGCAAGATTAAGCCCCGCTCTAACAGTAACTGGCGTTTTGTACCACAGAGTTGGACAAAATCTGCTATTGAACGAGACAGAAAGTTACTCTTCGGAGGGAAATAAAGATAGGATTGACAAGTGAAAAAAACTTGCAAGCCGCACAACTATAATACGACAAAAAAGAATATACAAATAATTATTATGATACTGAAAACTGATTGTTTCTTGCCTTGCACAGACCTTACGATGATTGAGCCTACGCTGCAACAGATGAGAGAGTGCAGAGCAATAAAGCATATAAACCTACTTGTTTCAGAAGAGTTTGCTATGAAGAACGTAGCTCCAGAGGGCTGCAGCATGATTGTGGTAGACAATACCACCTCTTCTTTATGTATTAGCAGTATATCAGAGAATATAAATTCGGAATATACATTACTATATACAAAGAGCTCACCATTGACTTTCGGATTGTATGCCGTAAGACGAATGTTGCGTGTGGCAGCTGAAACAAACGCTGGACTCGTATATAGCGACCACTATTCTGTAGTAAACGGTAAGACAACTCCCCATCCTGTAATAGATTATCAGCAGGGTAGCCTGAGGGATGACTTCGACTTTGGTAGTCTTATTCTCATAAAGTCGAAACTCATAAAGGAGTATGTGACGACAAGTAAAACGGACTTTAACTATGCGGCACTCTATGACTTACGACTCTTTATAAGCCGCCTGGCCTCTGTCTTCCATATCAATGAATACTTGTATACAGAGGAAGAAGCCGACACAAGGGCTAGCGGAGAAAAGCAGTTCGACTATGTTAACCCACGCAATCGCAATGTGCAGATTGAGATGGAACAGGCAGTTACGAACCACTTAAAAGAGGTGGGAGCACTTATAGATACGGCATATTATGAGGCTCCAGACTTTAAAGAGCAGGATTTTGCATACGAAGCCTCTGTAATAATCCCCGTAAAAAATCGCGAAAAGACTATATGCGACGCCGTGGATAGTGCACTGAAACAGAAGACAAACTTTAAGTTTAACGTTATCGTTGTTGATAATCATTCTACCGACAACACCACAAAACTGCTAAAGAAGTATGTAGAACGCAATAGAGAAGATGCACCACAGCTGATACATATATGCCCCGAACGCACCGACCTCGGTATTGGCGGATGCTGGAATGTGGCAATTAACGATAGCCATTGTGGACGCTTTGCAGTGCAGTTAGATAGTGATGACCTGTATTCATCAGAGGACACACTGCAGACTATCATAGACGAATTCTACAAGCAGAACGCAGCTATGATTATCGGAAGCTACCGTATGTGCGACTTTGAGCTTAACACTTTGCCACCTGGACTTATAGACCACGCAGAGTGGACTGATGACAATGGATGCAACAACGCCCTAAGAATTAATGGTTTGGGAGCACCGCGAGCATTCTTTACCCCTATGGTAAGACAGCTTCACTTCCCCAATACAAGTTATGGAGAGGACTATGCGATGGCTCTCGCCTTTTCGAGAAGATACAAAATTGGTAGAATCTTCTCAGAACTATACCTCTGCCGCCGTTGGGGAGGTAATAGTGATGCTGCCTTAAGTCAAGAGAAGATTAACGCAAACAACCTGTATAAAGACAGAATAAGAACTATTGAGCTATCTGCAAGACAGCAGATGCTGAAGGGAAACAAGGAGTTTATGGATGACAATTCCCTACATCGCTTCTTCAATCAACAGATGGAACAATGGGAAGAAGCACGCATCCACTTCCGCGACCTTCATAATGTGGAGCAACGTTCCCTAAATATCGAAGGCGGCATATCCTTGAAAGTACAGTTCAACCCTACTCGTATTGTATCGACAGGAGCCAAGATTGACAAGAAGAGCATAGAGAAGAGACCATGTTTCCTATGTCAAAAGAACAGACCACTGCAGCAGAAAGCAAAGACTTTCGATAAGGATTTTGAAATTCTCGTTAATCCTTATCCTATATTGCCTGTACACTTTACGATACCAATGCGTAAACACATGCCACAAAGCATATACCACAACTATTCGGAGATATACCAAATTCTCACGGAATATCCAGAGCTAATGGTGTTCTACAATGGACCTAAATGTGGCGCATCTGCACCTGACCATTGTCATTTCCAAGCAGGTACGAGCGGTATTCTACCACTTCAAAGCGGCTGGCAGAAGCTGTCGAGAAACCTTACAGATATATTTTCTGCCAACGAAGGGGATGGTATCTCACTCATAAACGACTATCCCGCACCAGCTTTGCTTATTCGTAGCCATACGCTAAAGACGAGCAACGAGCTTTTCCGTCATGTCTACAAAGCCCTACCAATGTATCATGGCGACACAGAACCTATGATGAACCTCGTATGCTGGCGCAATGGCGAGGAGTATATAACGGTTGTTTTCCCACGCAAGAAGCATCGTCCCGACTGTTATCCACAAGCTGACGACATGACACAGGATAACAATTCTACTCTTATGGTCAGTCCTGGAGCCCTCGATATGGCAGGACTTATCATAACACCAAGGAAAGAAGACTTCGAAATAATAACCATTGAAAAAGCCATTGACATACTTAAAGAGGTTAGTCTCGGAAGCGAAGAAATGGCGGAAGTGGTTGATAAGATAAAGAAGGCTACAGATAAGCAGTCGGCTATAAGCCTTATTTGCCCTAAGCATCATGAGCCTAACGTTCATGTGGGTATAGTTAGCGCAGAGAAAATAGAATTCTCACTTAACGGCGAATACTCTGCTAAGGGTGAAACAATTACGGGTAAACAAACAGTAGAGTTCTCCGAAGGAGGCATCTTGTGGAGAGGTAACCAATATCGAGAGCTATGTTTCTCTCCGAAAAACAATAATGCTTCGTTCTCTCTCTATGATGTTACCATAGGCGTTAACTTCCATTGGGAGCGCAAAGAGACGCAAACTTTCCTTGGCGAACTACGCCTTGTGGTTGAAGCAGACAAGATTTGCGCCATAAATTGTCTACCTGTTGAGAAGTATCTCGAAAGCGTTATATCGAGCGAAATGAGTGCTACGTCGAGTCTGGAACTACTCAAAGCACACGCCGTAATATCTCGTTCTTGGCTATTGGCACAGATGAAGAAGAGAAAAGACGTGGCTGAAACGGGCAATAACTTCTTCTCGTTTATCAAAAAAGACGACATGCTCATCCGTTGGTACGACCGCGAAGACCACACAATCTTTGATGTTTGTGCCGATGATCATTGCCAGCGTTATCAAGGTATTACTAAAGAGACGTCTCCACATGTGGCTGAAGCAATAAAACAGACTAGGGGACAGATCCTTACGTATGATGGAGAAATATGCGATGCACGTTTTTCTAAATGCTGCGGTGGTGTGAGCGAAGAGTTCGAATACTGTTGGGAGGATACCCAAAAGCCGTATCTAATAGCTGTAAGAGATGACATTGACAGTATGAATGGTGGTAAGATTTTACCCGATCTCCGTATAGAAGAGAACGCTGAGAAATGGATTCGTTCTAACCCAGAAAGCTTCTGCAATACTACAGACAAGAAGATTCTCTCGCAGGTGCTTAACGATTATGACCAAGAAACTGCCGACTTCTATCGTTGGCATGTAACCCTTTCGCAAGAAAAGATACAGAGTTTGCTGAACGAGAAGCTGAAGATGTATCTTGGCGATATACTTGACCTCATACCTGTAGAGAGAGGTAAGAGCGGAAGAATAAGCAAATTGATGATTAAAGGTTCGGAACATTCTTTCACCATCGGTAAGGAATTGGAAATAAGACGCCTTCTCAGCGACTCTCACCTATATAGCTCTGCCTTCGTAGTTGATAAAGAAGACATCAACGAAGAGGGTGTTCCACAACAATTCTTGCTTACTGGTGCTGGTTGGGGACATGGTGTTGGACTATGCCAAATCGGTGCTGCCGTAATGGGAGAAAAGGGCTTCAGCTATAGCAAGATATTACTACACTACTACAATAATGCAGAAATAAAAAAGATATATTAATAAAATGGGAAAGAAAACTTCACCTTGGGCTTGGGTCCCTACCCTATATTTCGCTGAGGGACTGCCATATATCGCTGTAACGGTATTGGCAATAGAGATTTATATGCAGCTCGGTCTTAGCGATGCAGAGATAACATTCTACACATCATGGCTATATTTGCCGTGGATGATTAAGCCTCTATGGAGTCCGTTCCTTGACCTTTACAAGACTAAGAGGTGGTGGATAATAACCATGCAGATGCTTATCGGAGCTGCGTATGCAGGAGTGGCTTTCACTATACAGGCATCTTGGTGGCTGCAAGGCACAATCTGCTTCTTCTGGATGATGGCTTTTGCAAGTGCCACCCACGACGTTGCTGCCGACGGATTCTATATGATGGGACTTAACGAGCGCGACCAAGCCACCTTTGTTGGTATACGTAGCACATTCTATCGTCTGTCGATGATATTCGGTAAAGGTGCGTTGATAGCACTTGCTGGTAGTTTACAGGTAATGTTCCGCTACCAAATAAAATATTCTTGGAGCCTTATTTTCTTCGCCTTGACCGGACTTTTTATCGCTTTGTTCCTATACCATAATTATATACTTCCTAAACCTAAAGAAGATATTAATCATGATGAGAAACGCACAGCAGGCGAATTGCTGACAGAATTCTGTACTACGTTCGTAACGTTCTTCAAGAAAAAGCAGATTTTAGTTGCCATCGCTTTCATGTTATTATTCCGCTTGCCTGAGGCTCTGCTTACTCCAGTATCGCAGTTATTCCTACAAGCTCAACCGAGCAAGGGCGGACTGGGACTCTCACCAATGGAGTTCGGACTCGTCAACGGTACAGTTGGCGTAATCGGACTGCTTGCCGGAGGCATCGTTGGAGGTATCGTGGCAAGTCGCGATGGTCTGAAGCGTTGGCTGTGGGCAATGACATTTGCCATCACCATCCCCAACATCACATACGTATTCCTTGCCTTCGACATGCCTGAAAGTCTATTTATCATCAACCTCTGCGTATTCATTGAGAACCTTGGTTATGGCTTTGGCTTTAGCGCATATATGCTCTTTATGATATATTTCAGTCAGGGTGAGCACAAGACATCCCATTATGCACTATGTACAGGCTTTATGGCTCTGTCGATGATGTTACCAGGTTTGTTTGCTGGAGCCTTAGCTCAAGCCGTTGGATACCAGTGGTTCTTCGTCATCGTGATGATGAGTTGTATCCTACCATTTATAGTTTCCTCACTAATAAAAGTTGATTCATCGTTCGGAAAGAAGGAAGATAACACAGAGGAAAGCTGATAGATGCTCCTGCCGAGCATACCATTAAATTACACAACCTAATATAACTAAAAAGCGGCTGAACAACGTTTATCGTCATTCAGCCGCTTTTTAGTTATAAATTTCTACGCTTTTTCTAATCTTCAAAATTACTTGTAAAGTCTCATACCAATGTTCATACCAACTGTAGCCAACACTGCAAATGCTACTACACATGCTGTTACTAACATAAATGTAATCATAATAGTTTCCTTTCTTTTAGTTATCGTTAAACAATCTTCTTACCGCTGCTCTCTTTGCAGCTATCTAATACCTGATTTCTTATCTTTTCGATTGCAAAGTTAATACCATTTGTGTCCGCACACAAGTAATTTAAGAAAACGTTAGCCATACCCCACTTTTTATTGATATTGGTCAAAAGAAACTACATCTCATAGCTGTAAATATGTAAGTGGCTTGATTTATATCATGATAAATATAATACAAAATGATAACAAAACGACATGTATTATTACAAAACCATGACTTTCTGTCAATTTTGCCGTTATATACATTATTATATTATAGAGCTAAATGCTTCATAAAAATACTATTAGAACGCGTAAATCCATTTAACGCATGACAACAAGATAGAATTTGCCTATTTTTTTGTAACTTTGCACAAGAATTAGTTTTAGGTATTAGTATGAAAGAAAGAATTATTTCATTTTGTTGGCAGCATATTTTGTTGCTTATTTCTTTATTGATTATGACGGCAGGAGTTGCCGTTTGTGTTAGGTCAATGCTAGGCTCGAGCGTTATCAGCGTACTACCTTATGTTTTTGAAAGTGCAGGAACGATGAATATGGTGCCACAACTTACTATTGGTCAATACACCTATATTATGAATGCTATCCTTGTTTTCGGGCAGATTTGTGTACTACGTAAGAAGTTTGAAGCCGTACAGCTTTTCCAGCTATTGGTAGGTTTCGTATTTGGTTCACTTATTGATTTGAACATGCTACTCACCACTTGGCTCACTCCTACATTACTATGGCAGAAGATATTAGCGCAAGTTGCAGGGTGCACAATCCTAGGCATTGGAATAGCTCTAGAGGTACGTTGTGGAAGCGTAACCATGCCTGGCGAGGGTTTCCCAGTTGCGATAAGTCGTGTGTCAGGAGTAGACTTTCCTAAAGTAAAAATCTTCGTTGACATCACGCTTGTTGTACTTGGCATTATAGCCAGCTACTGTTTCTTTGGCAAATGGCAGTGGTATATCGTTGGTATCGGTACATTATTCGCAATGTTCTATGTAGGCTTGGTAGTGCGCATAACGGGGAAACACCTCCATTGGTTCGACCATATCTTGGCTTATCAACCAGGATTCAGAAGATATATCTATGGTTTGGCAAGGTTTATATATAACAGAAAAGATTAAGAAGCAGTATTCTTCATAAACAAAAGACTTTCGATTAGGCATTGATAAGCCTATCGAAAGTCTTTTGTTTTATATCATATAAGTCAGTTTGACTATTCTTTAAAGAACAATATAGTGGCAAATGGACGAAGATTAATCGAGTTTTTGCTTTTCAGTTCAATAATGTTAGATGTCTCCGTTGAGAAACCTTTTATTACATTATCAGTATCCAGGAAATAATACGTACCGCCAAAAAATGTGTCTAAATTATAATTAGACAAAGCCTGAGTTATGCTTTTCCTATTTGCTGCCACCCATTTCATTTCATCCAATGATGGCAACCGCCAACCATTGATACCCTCAACGGCAAGTTCCGAAATAGCATTATCAACAGCAGTCTTTATGCTATTGTTATCACCATCAGTAAATGTCAGCTTGTCCTTATGCTGAGGGGTTATCACCGTAACTATAGTCTTATTACCGTTCACCTCCGACTTCAGTACATAGCATCCCTTATAAAGAGTGCCCGCAGTGGGAGCATCGCCCAATTCAATATCAACATTGTTGTCATCACCATCTATAAGATCAGAGGCATTAGCCGTAAAGTTCCACGACATTGTTTCTACCCACTCCACTCCTTTTATATTGCATTTAAGCGTTGGAGCAGCAACATCCACATAGTCTACATTGATTTCTATCTTATAGTTTGCCGTAAGTTCCGACTCGCCAGAAGTAATAAAGCTCTTCTTTCCAGTCTTTGTGGTAAAGGTAAATTGTAGTATTGGTTTCCCAACAGACGGCAAGAGGAACAGCGCACAATCGGCTTTCCATGTAGCGGTCTTCCCTACTTTACTAAGAGAGATACTTTCTTTAGCCTGCCCACCAGTATACTCTCCATTGATTTTTATATTCTCATAGAATGGACTCACTGTGGCTGTGATATCGACAACATCATTTGGAACATCATTAACACTAACGGAAACGAGTTTAAACACCCGACGTTTCATCTCCAACGTAACCTCCGCATCATAACCATCCTTAAGTTCCACGTCTTCTGAAGCCGTCATTAAGTCAGTGTGTTTCTGACCGTCTTTAAGAGCTACAACAGACTGTGGCGTTGCCGTCTCCCTACTTGGCAAGTCGTAATTGCTTGCATCGACACCTGCCACGGCATGAACTTTATAATTGCCAGCCGCAAGGTTAAAGTCTGCCTCCACACTCTCGTCTGCAACAGTCTTCAGGGCTACACACTTATCAGAAGCATCGAACACATATATACTGATAGGCTTAGCCACCGTCATCTCCGTAGAACCACCCGAGACGCCCACGGCATTTACCTTCATCAAGATATTGCCATCGCCAGTATAGTCATCATTATCGTCATTGCCG
>CAVKAH010000046.1:0-14552 GCA_963654095.1 Oscillospiraceae bacterium | reverse complement strand
AATATAAGGTATGACTCTTCCGGCGTCTTGGTTAACAAGCTGCCAGGATGGACTGGTAGCAACTGGACTTTACAGGCGGGAGGAGCTATTGTTAGAACAAAATATGGAACGTGGGACGAGGTCGTACCTGTAAATCAAGGAACCCTTACTACTTTTCAGAATTACTTTAGCAATCCGTCGCTATTGTTGAACGACATGAACAATGACGATGTTCTTAAAGGTAATCTTTATTTTGGTAGATGTGATTACAGCGCAGACGTATTCACATTTAACTTTATGGGCAAAACTGGAAAATTCTTTTTAGGTAATGATGGACAATGGAAGGTTTACAGCGACCACAATATTGATGTGGTTTTCGACGTAAATGATACCAACAACTATATATATCCGTTTATTGATCATTATCCATATAGTTATATGCGCAAGGTGCCAAAGGGTATAAAAGGTTTTACTTTACGTGATGATACAGGCTTTATATACGAGTTTGGTGGCACTATAGACGCAATAGACTATACCGTGCCGTTCTTTAGGCAAATGGAACAGGAAAGAACAGAATGTTTCTTTCCCACATGTTGGTATCTTACATCCGTAAAAGACAAGTATGGTAATGAAATATATAAGTTTGAATATGAACGTGGAAAGTTTATCGCACAATTCTATCTTGATGAAGAAACGATAGTCGTAGAACAGTATGACAAAGTTGATGGTCTGCACTATGGCAATGATTTTGCAGCAAACAATAGCATGTTCCCATATGGAGGTTCCTTAAATTCTCCTGTTTATTTGAAAAATATAGAAAGCAATGGTAAAACTCTTGCCGTATTCAATTCCGCAGATTCAGATACTCCCATAAAGGATTACTATCCGAACCTAAATGTAAACAATTACTATATGGGGACTGAATATGGCGGATTAGCCTTTTATTATCTTCAGACTGACGATAATGACATTAGGAAATACCAATACACGCAATCTGGAAAGTCAAGCATCTCAAATCCACTAAATGCAGCAAGGTTAAGAGTGCTTAAAGGTATAGATTTATATAATTATAGTGTTACATTTGATTATGGCGCAGAAAAGAACCACTTTCTGAGAAACATAACATTTCAGCTAGGGGAAAAAGAAGAAAATAGTTATACGCTTAATTATTATTTTCCAGAAAATCTTCCGACTGATTGTTTGACTAAGAAGACTGATGATTGGGGCTATTACAATAGCGGAGCAACAGCAAAAGACGAGAGTAATCCTTTCGGCATAGACTTGTATGGCTCTCGCTTTGGCATTTTAACAGAAATCGTATACCCCACAGGTGGAAAATCCTGTTTCGAATACGATGTAAATGATTACAGCGGCTGTATGTCCGACAATAGAAGCAAATTAGAAAATATGTCTGGTAAGACCGGCGGATTGCGCATCCGTAAAATAACAGAATACGATGATGATGCTACAACACAACTTAGACAGCGTGAATACAGCTACAATTATCCCACAACAGGCAAATCAAGCGGGGAACTGTTTGCTACCCCAAAGCATAAATGGATAAATTGGTATGCCAATATAGATGAAAAAAGTTCATATTCCAAACAAAGTTATTACAGAAATCAGTCGATTATTCCTCTGTCAAACAGTTTCGGTCCGCACGTAGGATATTCTTATGTTAGGGAAACTGAACAGGATGGCTCATATAAAGTTTATATATTTCAGAATATTTCTTCCGCTTATGACGAAAGATACCTAAAAGATTTCTCCAATGGTAATCCTTCTCCTTTTGATATGTATACAGAACGTGGCTACAAACGAGGAAAGCCTTTGTGTATAGAGCAGTATTCTGCTGATGGTAATATTCTTTCAAAACACACCTATGGATATGAGCAGAATGATTTGGAGAACGACTATGTCTTGACTTCAAACTTTAAGAGAGGCAACTATGGAGACTTTGCGTCTTTCGGATTCTACTCAGGAGGCATTTACAAACTGTTATTTCCTAAGTATGACATTGTTGCTGATACTCTTTGCCAATATATAGGCAATCAAACAATCTTGGATGTTACTCATTACACGAAAGAGAACAATAAAATTGATATTTGTTACAAGTATGACCACAAATCTCTTGCCAGAACGTTAGTTAGCGAATTACATAAGCGCAGAGGTTTTCAGAATGAAATACGTTTTGAATATCCTTTTTCGTCAACGGATGAAACGATAAGAAGCGTGTCGCTAGCTATGTATGATATGCGTCCGTATAAGATAACCGAATACAAAAGCGGACACTTACTAGGTGGAACAGAATACACCTTTACAAATGATAGAATAGGACCTGTCGTTGACGGCATTTACAAAATTAACACTGACGGAAGTAAAAGTGTAATAGAGAGATATTCTGATTTCTCAAAATATGGGTTTCCCGCAGCTCTCAATAAAAATGGTCTGGCAAAGATATATTTAGAATGGAATGAATGGAACGGTATGCCTTATAAACAGACAATAAAAAATAGTGAGGTCTCTGACGATAAAGCCATAACTAATATGGTAGAACGTGATATATGGAGGAATATTACAGATATTACATATCCCAACGGACATACAATAAATTTTAATCGTGATGCTTTAGGGCATATTCTAGATGAAACTGAAGATATATATTATATAAGAAAAATAAATGAGTACAATTATAAAAAACAAGGAAATGAATAGTATCTTTAAAATATTAGCAACTATTGCAATTATACTTTCTCTGTTCTCTTGTGGCTTAAGCATGAGAAATATTAACGAACATTTGTCGGACAGGGGGCTTCTCGCTTTATACAAAAAGGAAGCGGATAATGCGCAATGGTCTAAGAAATACTATTATCGCTATCCTACAGATTATTTTACGCGCCCAGTGTTTAAAAAAGGATACTGTAAGTATTTCTATCTTTTAGATACAATACACATTGAGAATTGTTTAGTTGTACAATACAACAATATTCCATATGTAGGACCAGAAGAAAAACTTATTAATAACGTTAAGCATATGGATTATGATATTTTATTCGATAAAGATGTCTATATTTGCGGAACAGAAATGTGGCAATTCGGAAACGGCATGTTATTTCCTGATGAAAGCGGTGAATACATAAAGAACGACTCTTGTTTGTACCAGTTAGATATCATTTCTGACCAAATAAAATCAAAGAATTGTACATTCGTGAAATTTCACAAAGAGCCGAAATACTTTGTCTTGGGATTAATCGAATGGGGGTATTTTCTCGATATGAACTATAAATTAAGTTACAAGGATCGGAAAAGACTGTATAAGAAACAAGCGTCTAAACTAGGAAATTACTATAGAGTGGTTTTCCCGATGTATGAATAAATGACTTTAATTGGGATATCGAGAATTCATAGAGACAAAAATACTATGTGTAGAAAATATATATTAGTCCTTTTGAATAAAAATACCCTCTTTTTATGTGAAAAAGTATAGTGTAACGCTTCAAAAAGATATTGGTAGCGAAACGAAAGTTTATGGTGTGGGTCGTGTTTAAGGTGTTGTGGATTAGATGTTTAGGGTAAGAAAGTGTGCTTTATAAGTCTGACGGATGATGACTGTAATAATTCTAAATATATAAAAGTTAGTTGATAGCTAATATTATTTTTTTTGTTTTATCTATCATTCTGTCAGCGTATAATATAAGTACTTGTATATAAGGAGGTTATATTGTTTGGTGTTTATAATATCTGTCATCTATCTGTCACTAATCTGTCATAAGGAGAGAGAAGGGTTTTGTCGTTTTGGGGGGAAGATAAGCCCGTTTTAAATGGAAAAAGCTCCACTTTTTAGGTAAAATAGTATAGGGTAACGCATCAAAAAGATATAGGTAACAGAAGGGAAGTTTGTGGGTAAAATTGCGCCTAAAGTGTTGTGTGCTAGCTGTTTATATGGGAAGAGTTTGGTGTTTGGCGACTGATAGTTAATGACAGATATCTTTAAACAAAAGCTTCTGTCAACGTGGTCTATTGTTTTGATATATAAAGACTTACTAAATTTTATGACAGAATGACAGATTTTTATGAAAAAAAATTATTATGTACTTTTGTAGTTTTGCTGACTACTAAGGTGTAGATATAAAAATAGGCAGCCTGTCCTTGTGGACGAGCTGCCATATTTCTTTTCGTTGTATTCTAACGAAGGATAGAAGTTGATGTTATTACTCCTTTGTGATAACTCTCTTCTCTGCGATACGAGCCTTCTTACCTGTAAGCTTACGCAGGTAGTACAATTTAGCGCGGCGAACCTTACCAACTTTGTTAAGCTCGATGCTTGCGATGTTAGGAGACTCCATTGGGAAGATACGCTCTACACCAACTGTTCCAGACATCTTGCGAACAGTGAAACGCTTCTTTGTTCCCTCACCGTTGATTTTGATAACAACACCACGGTAGAGCTGGATACGCTCCTTAGAACCCTCGATAATTTTGTAAGCTACAGTTACAGTGTCACCAGCCTTAAACTTAGGATACTGCTTCTCGCTTGCAAATGCTTCTTCAGCAACTTTAATTAAATCCATTGTAATTATTAATTTAAAATTGTTTATCGTTCCAACGCAACATAACGAGCCACTCTTCTTCTCGTCAGCGATTACGCCGAAAAGCGGTGCAAAGGTAGATATTATTATCGTAACTTCCAAATATTTCGGCACTTATCAATATCTTCTCTGCCTAAAAACGTTGTTATGTTAGGCAAAACTTTATATTTTTCACCTCTTTGTTCTTATCATTGTCCTATATCCGTATATAGTTATAACCACGAAACAGAATAGCGGCAATATGAACGAAGCATTTACTGCAGGTATCCCAAGCACCTCTTTAAGGTCGATGATGCATGCTTGTACAGGTGGCATAACACTACCTCCGAGGATAGCCATTATTAGTCCTGCAGCACCGAATTTAGCATCATCGCCGAGCCCTTCGAGTGCTATACCATATATCGTTGGGAACATTAGCGACATACATCCGCTTACAGCAACGAGGCAATAAAGTCCGTATATGTTCTGCAAGGCAATAACTCCAATGGTAAAGCATCCACCGATGATGGCAAGAATCATTAGCAGTTGTCCTGCATTGAGATAGCGAAGGATAAATGTGCAGATAAAGCGTGAGCAGCAGAAGATAATCATGGCAATGATGTTGTATTTCTGTGAGAGAACCTCTGCATCTATCTCTGCCATACCCTGATCCATGAATACACGTGTGCCATACTGTATGATAAACGTCCAGCACATTATCTGTACACCAACATAGAAGAATTGTGCAATGACGCCTTCTCTATAATGGGGCATACTGAAGATGCGTTTCAGCGTAGGGATAAAGTTAATGTCCTTTTCCTTATCGCCGTTCTTTGGCATCTTCATAAACCGTATTAAGAGTAGCATCAATAGGATTACAACTCCTATTGCGAGGTATGGAGCGATGAGCACCGATAGGTCATGCTCCTTGATAGCCTCAAACTCTGCATCGTTCAACTTTGCCCTACCCACAGTGTCTAATGGGTGTAGGCGGGCTTGAATGAAGTTCATTGCTACATACATCCCTAATAGTGAGCCCATCGGATTGAACGATTGCGCAAGGTTAAGTCTACGTGTTGCCGACTCCTCTGGTCCCATTGTGAGGATATAGGGATTACACGAAGTTTCGAGAAACGATAGTCCGCACGTTAGGATGAAATAAGCCAACAGAAAGGTATAATACTCTCCCATCATCTTTGCAGGGAAGAACAGGAATGCACCGAAGGCGTACAGTGCAAGTCCGAGCATTACTCCTGCCTTGTATGAGTATTTGCGAATGAATATCGCAGCAGGGAATGCCATGGCAAAGTATCCTCCGTAGAAAGCCACTTGAACGAGTGCGCCGTCGGTGGCTGACATACGGAAGATCTTTGAAAATGCCTTTACCATAGGGTTAGTGATATCGTTGGCAAAGCCCCACAGGGCGAAGCACGATGTAATAAGTATGAACGGCAGCACGTAGCTAATGCCGTCTTTGTGTAGGATAGATTTCTTATTAGTCATTAGATTATTTGTTAGTTATTAGATTATAGGTGTTTTCTTGTTAGTTAGCCATTACATATATTGCTTCCATATCTTTCCTGTCGAGAACTTTGAATGAGCCGATGGTTCTTCCTTCATCATGACTGCATTTGCGTGCAAGCTCTTTAATCTCGTCGTCGGTAAGTTTTCTGCCAATCAACTCTGGTATATTCGTTGGCATACCTATAGCGTGGTAGAAGCGTTCCGTCGCTTCTATGCCAGCGAGAGCCGTAGCTTCAGGGTCGGTGAAGTCGTTAGGTACATCCATTACGTTTACGGCAAAGCGCACAAAGCGTGCCACGTTTTCCTTGTAAACGTATCTTGCCCAGCTTGGCCAAAGGGCGGCAAGACCTGCACCATGTGCCACATCGAACATAGCACTTAACTCATGTTCTATCTGATGAGTGGCAAAGTCGCTGTATGAGCGGTCGCCAGTAAGGTCGTTGTGTCCCAGACTTGATGCCCACATGATGTTAGCTCTGTTGCGATAATCTTCAGGATTTTTCAATACGTGGAATACGCTGTCCTTTACTGTTCTCATAAGAGCTTCGGCAATATTGTCGATGAGTGTCATATCGTCGACCTTACCGAAATATCTCTCCATGGTGTGCATCATGATGTCTGTAGCACCACAAGCCGTCTGGTATGGCGGTAGGGTGAATGTGCGTACTGGGTTCATGATGGCAAACTTGGGGCGGCATAGGTTGTTGGAATATCCAATCTTGAGGTCGCCATCTTCATTAGTAATCACTGTGGCATCGCTCATCTCGCTTCCTGCTGCAGGTATGGTTAGGATGCTGCCGACGGGTAATATCTCCGTGGGAACATACTTCCTTGCATAAATGTCCCATACTTCGCCGTCGTATTTAACACCGTATGCGATGGCTTTAGACGAGTCGATAACGCTACCGCCACCTACGGCAAGGATAAAGTCAACGTTCTCCTTTCGGCATAGTTCAATACCGGTATGAACGAGCGACAAGCGTGGATTTGGCTTCACACCACCCAATTCAATGAATGGTATACCACCAGTATTCAACTTGTTTCTTACGCTATCGAGCAGTCCAGAACGCTCTGCGCTCTTTCCGCCATAGTGTACTAGAACCTTCTTGCCACCATATTTCTTTATCATTTCAACGAGGTGCTCCTCAGCCTCCTTACCGAATATCACTTCTGTAGGGGCATAAAATTTAAAGTCTTGCATGTCTTTTCTGTATGTTTAATTATTATTTGTTGTTTTCGTAGTAATTATTTCCACATTGTGGAACGTTTTACAAACCGTAAATGTACTCATTTTCTTATACTTTTGCTAGTTCTTCCAGTTTCTTCAGAGCCCTGTTTATATCATGGTGAAAGTGTTTGTGGCTTCGCAGAAAATCGGGATTGCCGTTGGAAATCTCATAGTATAGATCTTTGTCCATGCCGTCAACGTAGGAGCTGATGGCATACTCGATGTCGTCTTTCTGCCATTCCATCGTGGAGTGGGCATACACCCTTTCCTTTTGGTGGAAGAAGCAGTAGGCGGTTTCTATAGAGTCTTTGCTTATCATATAGTGAGTATTATTACTTGTCAAATCCTTGTGGTCTCATCTGTTTCTGCTCTTTGCTGTACACGTAGCCGTATTTTGCAAGATATCGTTTTATATCTTCGGCTTCTTTGCCAAAGGCATAACAAAGTTGTTCGAGTGAGTCGTATTCCTCATCCCGAAGCAACATATTGATGCTCGACACGAGGATAGCAGGGTCTTTGGGTAGGTATTCCATAAATCTGTTCTTATCTTATTGCTATGCAAAGATACGAAATATAATGGATGTCAAGGCTCGTTGCCGTGTTAAAACATGATACTTGTTTCCGTAAGGATAGGCTTTGGCTTTCGTAAAGTATATCAATAGATGTCGTAAGGTGTATTCTTGAGTGTCGTAAAGTATGTCCTTATATTCGCAGCGAACTATGTTGCAGAGATGGACTAAAGATTTAGATTTTGTGCTATCCCCTTTGTCAGGTGGTGAAAAAAAAGTAAATTTGCAGGCAAAAATTAAGGAAGAAAGATTTAATTCCAGCAAGATAATGAAAGAATTACAGTTAAAGTACGGATGCAATCCTAATCAGAAACCTTCCAGAATATATATGGAAGAAGGTGAATTGCCTATCGAAGTATTGAACGGACGCCCTGGTTACATCAATTTTCTTGATGCGTTGAACAGTTGGCAGTTAGTGAAAGAGCTAAAAGAAGCCACAGGTCTTCCTGCTGCAGCAAGCTTCAAACACGTCTCTCCAGCAGGAGCTGCCGTTGGTCTGCCATTGAGCGACACGCTAAAGAAGATATACTTCGTAGACGACCTAAAGATAGAGCTCTCTCTAATAGCTTGTGCTTACGCAAGAGCACGTGGTGCCGACCGCATGAGTTCATACGGTGATTTCGTGGCACTGAGCGACACTTGTGATGCTGCCACAGCTACATTGCTGAAGAGAGAAGTTAGTGATGGCGTGATTGCCCCCGACTTTACAGAAGAGGCTCTTGATATATTAAAGGCAAAGCGCAAGGGTACTTACAATGTAATAAAGATAGACCCAGCGTATAAGCCAGCACCGATTGAGCATAAACAAGTGTTCGGAATAACCTTTGAACAGGGACGTAATGAGGTGAAACTCGACGACCCAGCACTCTTCGAAAATATCCCTACACAAAACAAGACCTTTACTGAGGAGGCAAAACGCGACCTTATCATCAGTCTTATCACACTGAAATATACGCAGAGCAACTCTGTTTGTTATGTGAAAGACGGGCAGGCTATAGGTATCGGAGCCGGACAGCAGAGTCGTATTCATTGTACTCGCCTTGCAGGAAATAAGGCAGATATATGGTGGTTGCGTCAGCATCCAAAGGTGATGAACCTACCTTTCGTTTCAGGCATACGCCGTGCTGACCGCGACAATACCATAGATATTTATATCAGCGAAGACCACGATGACGTACTTGCAGATGGAGCTTGGCAGCAGTTCTTTACAGAGAAACCAGAAGTCCTTACTATGGAGGAAAAGAAAGAATGGATAGCCAAGAACACTAAGGTGGCACTCGGCAGCGATGCTTTCTTCCCATTTGGTGATAATATAGAGCGTGCTCACAAGAGTGGCGTAGAGTATGTTGCTCAGGCTGGAGGCTCCGTTCGCGATGATCATGTCATTAGCACTTGCGACAAGTATGGTATAGCAATGGCGTTTACAGGAGTACGTCTGTTCCATCATTAATATCACAGAATAATGGATATAGATCAGATAATCGAGGGCGGAATGACCTTCCGCCCCGCAAGGAAAAGCGACTCTGCAGGTGGCAAAGTGAAGACAAAGGCAAAGAAAAAAGCCTATATCACAGGTGCCCATGGCAGCGGCTCGGCTATGCAAAAAGCCAAATACCGCCAACAGAGAGCTAACCGAAAAAGAAAATAACCATAAACAGGTCAGTCGCTTAATGTAAAAACAGATGCAGAGGGCGGCTGACTTGTTTTCTTTTGTTTCGTTCCGAGACATAAATTCAAGTATCGTTATTCTTAATTTCGTACTTGTTTGTTCATTTATAGTTTTACCTAAAACTTATGAAATAAGAGGCTTTTATTTCAGACTTCCGAATTTTTATAGTATTTTTGCAGCATTGTAAGGAAAACTCTACTTACGATACCTATAGGTAAATGCTTAGAATAAAGAAATTAGATATATTTATTGCCAAACAGTTCGGAATGCTCTTCGTGGGAACATTCTTCATCTGTCAGTTTGTGCTGATGATGCAGTTCCTATGGAGATATGTAGATGAACTGATAGGAAAAGGATTATCTATGGAGGTCCTGGCGCAATTCTTTTGGTATATGAGTCTTATGCTCGTGCCTCAAGCATTGCCACTTGCCATATTACTATCGGCACTTATCACCTTCGGAAACCTTGGTGAGAGCAGTGAGCTGACGGCAATAAAGGCTGCAGGGATATCGCTGATGCAGGCTTTCCGCTCGCTTATTGTAATCACGATCTTTATATCTGGAGTGTCTTTCTATTTCCAAAATGTAGTAGGCCCGAATGCTAATATGCAGTTCGCCCAACTACTCATGTCGATGAAACAAAAGAGTCCGGAGCTCGAAATACCCGAAGGCGTGTTCTATGATGGAATACCCAACTGCAACCTTTATGTACAAAAGAAGAATGTGGAAACAGGGAAGCTGTACGGAATAATGATATACCGTATGACCGACAGCTTTGAGGATGCCGCCATCATACTTGCCGACTCGGGAATGTTGCAGTCTACGGCAGAGAAGAAGCATCTCGTATTGACATTACATAGCGGAGAATGGTTTGAGAACATGAAATCCACGGATGTTACAGGTAGTGCCAGTGTGCCTTACCGCAGAGAAACATTCACTTCTAAAAGAATTGTACTCGATTTTGACAACGATTTCAACCTTGCCGACGCTAGTTCGCTATCAAATAACGCCAAAGCAAAAAGTCTTTCGCAGATATACCATGATATGGACTCCATACGAACGGAATATGACAGCATAGGTCGTTCCTTCTACCAGGATGCCAAGATGATGCAGTTTGGATTGAAGAAAATCCCTGCAAAAGACTCGATAAAAGCAGAGAAACTTGTGGCTGAGGGACGGGTTGACGCACTGAAAGACTTTAAAAAGTTACCTGCAGAGAAAAAACTTCAGGCTGTGAACAATGCAATATCCAATGTTCAGAATAATGTCGGAGCACTTGAGTTTAAAGCAATGGTAACAAGTGATGGCGACAAGCTCCTCCGACAACATAGCATAGAGGCGATAAACAAGTTTACACTTGCTCTCTCTTGTCTTATATTCTTCTTTATCGGAGCACCACTCGGGGCGATTATCCGAAAGGGAGGTCTCGGCTTGCCAGTGATAATCTCTGTGCTCGTATTCATAGTGTACTATATCTTTGATAATACAGGATACAGAATGGCACGAGGCGGAATGTGGACCGTTTGGTTCGGAAAGAGCATTGCTGTAGCTGTACTGACGCCACTCGCCGTGTTCTTCACTTATAAGGCAAACTGCGACTCTGTTGTCTTTAATGTTGATGCCTACCGCAATCTTATAATGAAGGTTCTTGGCATGAGAGTAAAACGAAGCATCAGTCGAAAGGATGTGATAATAGAAGACCCGAACTATATAAAGGATGAAGCCGAAGCACGTTGGTTGACAAATGAGGCTAAGGGATATTCGCAAGCACATAAGTTAAAATCACCGCCAAACTTTATCAATGTGTTCTTTAAATACCAGCCAGACCATGATGTAGAAGAAATGGGCGAGAGGATGGAAGCTATGATAGCAGACCTTGCGAACTCTCGCGACAGGATGGTGATAAACCTCATAAACGAATATCCAGTGATAATGGTGAAGGCGCATACCCGACCTTTTGAACGGAGATGGATGAATGTTATAGTGGCGATTATCGTTCCTGTTGGCTTGTTCTTCTATTTCAGAATGTGGCGTTTCCGTATGCGTTTGATGCGCGATCTTGTGCAGATAGAAGACGTGAGCAATAGATTGGCAACTCGCCTGAATGAGATAAACGAGAAATAAAACTTATATAATATAATAAGGTGTAATATAAATAATATGGAGAAATTAAAGCTAAATACAGTAGAGGAGGCAATCGAAGACTTCAAAGAAGGTAAATTCGTAATCGTCGTTGACGATGAAGACCGCGAGAATGAAGGCGACTTAATCATCGCTGCAGAGAAGATTGATGCAGAGAAAGTTAACTTTATGCTCAAATATGCACGAGGCGTCCTTTGCGCACCAATAACAATTTCAAGATGTCAAGAGCTTGATTTACCACATCAAGTAACAGACAATACATCGATGCTCGGTACGCCATTCACTGTAACAATAGATAAATTGGAGGGCTGCTCAACGGGAGTTTCAGCTCATGACCGTGCAGAAACAATAAAGGCTCTTGCAGATCCGAAGTCAACACCTGCTACCTTTGGACGACCAGGACACGTAAATCCTCTCTATGCACAAGATAACGGAGTGCTCAGAAGAAGTGGACATACCGAAGCTGCAATAGACCTTTGCAATATGGCAGGACTATATCCTGCAGGAGCACTTATGGAAATTATGAACGAAGATGGTACTATGGCTCGCTTGCCACAACTACTTGAGTTTGGCGAGAAATACGGACTTAAAACCATTTCCATTAAGGATATGATAGCATATCGCTTAAAGCACGAGGTGCTGATAGAGAAAGGTGAAGAGGTGGATATGCCTACTCAATACGGACATTTTAGACTTGTGCCTTTCCGTCAGACAAGCAACGGACTTGAACACATGGCTCTTATCAAAGGTACATGGGAACCTGAAGAACCAGTTCTCGTAAGAGTTCACTCGTCATGTGCTACTGGAGACATCCTTGGAAGTATGAGGTGCGATTGCGGAGAGCAGCTTCACAAGGCTATGCAGATGATAGAGAAAGAAGGAAAAGGTGTTGTTGTGTATATGCAACAAGAGGGTAGGGGTATAGGACTGATGAATAAAATCGCAGCCTATAAACTACAAGAGAAAGGTCTTGATACTGTTGAAGCAAACGTTCATCTTGGGTTTAAGCCTGACGAAAGGGATTATGGATGTGGTGCGCAGATATTAAGAGAACTCGGAGTGAGGAAGATGAGACTCATGACGAATAATCCTACAAAGAGAGTAGGACTAGAAGCATACGGACTTGAAATAGTTGAAAACGTGCCTATTGAGATAGTGCCAAACAAGTACGACTATAAGTATTTGCAAACGAAAAAAGAACGTATGGGGCACAACTTGCATTTAATAAAGGGTACGGCAATATAAAAATGACGTCATAATTATAAAATAAAAAACTTATTTATTCGTTAAAGATAAGAAAATAATATACTTTTGCAAGTATAAACGTTATAAGATTTACTATGGCACAATTATCAGAACGTCTTAACAGACTTGCTCCTTCAGCTACATTGGCAATGTCGCAGAAGAGTGGCGAAATGAAAGCTCAGGGAATTGATGTTATAAATATGAGTGTCGGAGAGCCTGACTTTAATACTCCTAACCATATCAAGGAAGCTGCAAAGAAGGCTGTCGACGAGAACTATTCAAGATATTCTCCTGTTCCGGGATATATGGAACTGAGAAAAGCTATTGTCAATAAGCTGAAGAAAGAGAATGGCTTGGACTATTCTGTAAATGAAATTCTTGTGTCAAATGGTGCAAAGCAGAGCGTGTGTAACACGGTGATGGCTCTTGTTAATGATGGCGAAGAGGTTATTATTCCTGCACCATATTGGGTGAGTTATCCACAGATGGTGAAGTTGGCAGGTGGTTCGCCTGTTATCGTTGAGGCAGGCTTTGAACAGAATTTCAAAATGACTCCAGAACAGCTTGAGGCAGCAATAACACCAAAGACAAGGATGATTATATTGTGCTCTCCTAGCAATCCGACAGGAAGTGTTTACTCTGGAGAAGAGCTCGCTGCTCTTGCTGAAGTCATAAAGCGTCATGATAATCTGTACGTTCTTGCCGACGAAATTTACGAACATATTAATTATATAGGTAAGCACCATAGTATTGCTCATGTCGATGGAATGAGAGAACGCACGATTATCGTTAATGGCGTGTCGAAGGCTTATGCTATGACGGGTTGGAGAATTGGCTTTATTGCTGCTCCAGAATGGATAGTAAAAGGATGCAATAAGCTTCAGGGACAATACACAAGTGGACCTTGCTCTGTTAGTCAGAAGGCGGCAGAGGCTGCATATACAACGTCTCAGGAATGTGTGGAGACTATGCGCAAGGCTTTTGAGCGTCGTCGTGATTTGATCGTAGAACTTGCAAGTCAGATTCCAGGACTTGAGGTTAATAAGCCAGAAGGTGCTTTCTATCTCTTCCCTAAATGCAGTAGCTTCTTCGGAAAGAGTTACAACGGCAAGACAATAAACAACTCTACTGATTTAGCAATGTTCTTACTTGAGGTTGGACACGTAGCTACTGTAGGTGGAGATGCCTTTGGCGATCCTTATTGCTTCCGTATGAGCTATGCTACAAGTGATGATAATATCCGTGAAGCAATGAAGAGAATAAAAGAAACTCTTGCGTTGCTGGCTTGATAAAAAGACTGATAAATATACAGAAGATAAGTTTTTGTGTAAGTAGTGTTTGATAAAAATGATAATATTACTTGTTAAAATCATTTAACAGCGTATTGTTATAATTATTAAATTAGTATCTTTGCAACACTGTGGACACTAAATCCGTTGTAATAGCAATACTTAAAACGTTGAAATAAATATAAGACTAATCAAGAATATAATAACTTAAATTTATTAATAACTTAAATTAAAAACAAAAAAATTATGGCAAATTCACAGAAAGCAGCCCCAGCTAAAGCTAAAAAGCAGGGCTTCCAGGGCGTTCGCGCAGCGATTTGGATTATCGTACTCTGTTTCA
>CAVKAH010000045.1:0-14593 GCA_963654095.1 Oscillospiraceae bacterium | reverse complement strand
TATAGCAAAGACGAATTACTTTCCAAAAGTATCTCCGAATTGGAAGATATTGCACAAAATATTGGGGTTCAGGTTAAATCTTCCGAATCTCAAGATGAAATAGTTTATGCCATCCTCGACAAGCAAGCTGAGGTGGAAGGCAATAAAAATCCTCTCGGAACAAAACGCAAAAGAGTAAGAATAACTAAAAAGGACACCGACAGAGTATATTCTGTGAAAGGTACAGACGGTGAGAACTTTGACCTTAAGAAAAACAAAATTTCAGCAGACACATTACCTCTCTTTAACGAACAAACAGAGATCAAAGCCGAAGAACCAACAAACGTTGCAGAAGAACCAGTCAGCGTAGAAGAGCCTGTAGCTCCAAAAAAGCGCGGAAGAAAGCCTAAAGCATTGAAATTGGCAGAAGAGGCGGCTGCAGCAGCGGCTGTTACTGCGGCTGAGATAAATAACCTCACCAATAAAGACGAGGAATCTACACAAGAAAGTCTACCTTACGAAACGCCAGAAGGTATGGTAGAAACAAATAAGGTAGATGCGGAAACAAAAAAAGAAGAGATTAACGATATTACACCTGAAGCACAATTCGTAGACAACAACGATGGCGACAATATTCAACCAGACCTCATCGCTCAGTTGAAGGCTAAAGTAAACGCACATAACGAGATAGCTGAGGGAAACAAAGAAACGATACAAAAAGAGATTACTGACACGGTATGGGCTGGCGACCCAGGGGATGGCACTGATTTTATCACTATCGTTGACCTGCCAATAGAAGACCAGACGGCTTTGCCAAACTATGATATGTTTGACAATCCTACCACTCCTGTTCCAGCTAACAATAATGCGTATAGCAATATGGGGAATGTGCAGGAATCTCCAGCTTATAATTTTGACAATATAATCACCGCAAATGGCGTGCTCGAGATTATGCCTGACGGATACGGATTCTTGCGCTCAAGCGACTACAATTATCTATCTTCTCCTGATGATGTATACGTTTCAAACGCACAGGTAAAGAACTATGGTCTAAAAACAGGTGATGTCATTGATTGTCATGTACGTCCACCACATGACGGAGAGAAATACTTCCCACTCACATCTATAGACAAGATTAACGGAAGAGAACCATCTGAAGTTCGCGACCGTATACCATTCGAGCATCTTACCCCGTTGTTCCCTGACGAGAAATTCTCACTCTGCGGAGACAAAGCTACAACAAACTTGAGCACAAGAGTTGTAGATCTGTTCTCTCCTATCGGTAAAGGACAACGTGCACTCATCGTGGCACAGCCAAAAACAGGTAAGACTGTATTGATGAAAGATATTGCTAACGCTATAGCAGCTAATCATCCAGAGGCTTATCTGATGATGCTTCTCATCGACGAACGTCCAGAGGAAGTTACCGATATGGCACGCACAGTAAATGCGGAAGTTATTGCTTCCACATTTGACGAGCCAGCAGAACGTCATGTAAAAATTGCAGGCATCGTTCTTGAAAAAGCTAAACGTATGGTGGAATGTGGACATGATGTTGTGATTTTCCTCGACTCCATAACCCGTCTTGCAAGAGCATACAATACTGTATCACCAGCAAGCGGCAAGGTTCTTACGGGTGGTGTTGATGCCAATGCCCTACAGAAGCCGAAAAGATTCTTCGGTGCTGCACGTAACATAGAAGGTGGCGGTTCATTGACAATTATAGCAACAGCTCTTATCGATACAGGTAGCAAGATGGATGAAGTTATCTTTGAGGAATTCAAAGGTACTGGAAACATGGAGCTTCAGCTTGACCGCAGTCTTAGCAACAAGCGTATATTCCCTGCTGTTAATCTTGTTGCTTCAAGCACACGACGTGATGACTTGCTGCAAGACAAGACTACACTCGACCGTATGTGGATCCTACGCAAATATATTGCCGACATGAATCCTGTTGAGGCAATGAACACTATTCACAATAATATGATTCGTACAAGGAATAATGATGAGTTCCTTATGACAATGAACTCATAAGCCGAGAATATCATATAAAACTTGTGATAAACACATAAAAAGAGAGCTTAAACAAACTGTGTCAAGCTACAATAAAAGTAGTTTGACACAGTTTGTTTTACACTATCAATAATTCTAAATATGTAAAAGTTAGTTGATAGCTTATATTATTTTTTTTGTTTTATCTATCATTCTGTCAGCGGATAATATAAGTGTTTGTATATAAGAAGGTTATGTCATAAATAGGTATTTTGTGTTTACAATATCTGTCATCTATCTGTCACTAATCTGTCATAAGGGGTAGAGACGGATTTTGTCGTTTTCTTAAATGAAAAGTACCCACTTTTCAGGTAAAATAGTATAGGATAACGCATCAAAATGATATAGGTAACAGAAGGGAAGTTTACGGGTAAAATGTGCTTAAAGCACTGTGCGTCAAATATTTATATAGAAAAAGCTTGATGTTTGGCGACTGACAGTTAATGACAGATATCTTTAAACAAAAGCTTCTGTCAAGACTGTTTATCATCCTGATTTACAGAGGCTTATCTAAAGCAATGACAGAATGACAGATTTTTAAAAAAAAATTATCTATATCTTATCCTAATCTTACCCAAAGAGTCTGTATAAAGGACTATAGGTTCCATTATCCATTCTGTAAATGGTATCTCATGTGTCAGTTGGAAATAATCTTCCACGCTGTCGCCGTTTAATACAACAACATATCTACCAAGCCTTTTTCCATCAAGCAAGACATTATTTGATGCTATCCTACGATTACCATTCATATAAAATTGCTTTTAAATGTATCCCCACAATTCTAAAGTGGTTGCATCTTCCTAACAGGCTTCATCTCATGTATGGGTACAACCCGTGGAGAGGTTACTGTATCTGGAGAGCTACTTGTTGATGACGATGACTCTTTTATTGGCTTATCTTCTTTGACACCTTCTTTAGTATGACATCTAACAAGTCTTACATTTGACAAGAACATAAGTTTCAATGTTGTATCACCAGCATCAGATGGTTTCTGCAAACAAATAAAGCCTCGGATTTCCTTAATGCCAAGTCGGGAGTCATCACTTACATTCAGAGAATAATGACTTGATGATGAAAGGTGAACCGAACGGGATGCTATACTATCGTTGTCATACTTTATAGACAACATAGCAACTCCATCTTTATATCCATCCTGAAATATAAACTGCGTGTCGAAACTAAGAATAATCTTATCTCCTTTATGATATGCAGAATCTGTCTTTATATAAAAAGACTCAACATTATACGGTACCAGAGTTGTCAAGACAAACGATGATGTTCCTTTCCATACATTGGTAGTATCTGCAGAAGAAGCATTTTCACCATAGTTGCCAATATCTGTTGCAGACGCTCCAAGAGCAACTGCCTCGTCACTTAATCTCTTTGAGATATTCTCATAAATCTGCTGAAACTTATCGGCATGTCTGGTATAATATACAAGCGATGAATCAAACTCTGCCACTGTAATACCATGATTTTTCAATACAGAAGCTTGATACATACGCTTCTGTATATCGTTTGTATCATTCTCCCCTACCATACCCATTGCTATATGATAATCATAGAGAATATCTTCCATCTCGTCAGGCTGAAGATATTTGCTTGGAACTTGCGGTTTGCATGAGAACATTAACACACACACCACAGCCTGAATTAATACAAATATTCCTTTTTTCATGATTATCATTTATTTATCTTCTGTATCAGATGCTTTCTTCTCAAATGAAATCTGCGACAATTCCTTTCTGCATAATAATATCAATAAGACGAAACCTACGCTGATACATGCATCTGCAAAATTAAATACAGGGCTGAAGAATATAAATTCCTGTCCTCCCCATATCGGCACCCACTCTGGCCATGTTGAAACAATCAGTGGGAAATAGAACATATCTACGACCTTACCAGTAAGGAATGTTGAATATCCATCACCAAACGGCACGAGATACGACATATAGTATGGCGACGAACCACTAAAAATCAGCCCATAAAACATACAGTCGATAAGATTTCCCACTGCTCCTGCAAAAATAAGACTCAAGACAAATACATATAATGTACGAGCCCCGATACGTATTTGCTTGAAGATATACCAGCCGAGCAAACTTATCAACACTATACGGAAAAGACTGAGCACCGGTTTATTGATAAATGTCATGCCGTATGCCATACCATTATTCTCAATGAATTTAATATAAAACCAATCGGTAATATGTATCTGACCACCAAGCGTCAATCCCGTTTTTACCTCAAATTTTATAATTTGGTCAATAACAACAGCTATCAGTATCGTTAAACAGGCAATCAGCCTTTTCTTGTTTTTTAAATCTTTAAAAGCCATTAATCCTACTTCTTTCTTGCGTTCTTTGATGCCACGCTTAATGTTGCATGAGGTACAATGCGCAAACGTTCCTTAGGTATTAACTCTCCTGTAATACGGTCAATACCATATGTCTTGTTCTCAATACGTATAAGTGCAGCCTCTAATCCTTGGATAAACTTCTGCTGGCGACTTGCCAACTGCATCATTTCTTCTTTTGACTGCGTGGCACTACCCTCCTCCAATATCTTATATGTTGGAGACGTATCATCAACATCATTACCATCCACATTCATTAGCGAACGCATCATTTGATTATAATCACGACGTGCGAGAGCTAATTTTTCATTTATTATCTCACGGAACTCTTCAAGTTCCTCATCGCTGTAGCGTGTTTTCTCTGTTGACATAATAATTAGATTTTAAAGAGTAATATAAATAAAAGCGACCACAGCACACATCATGTGCCATGGCCACAACTTAATTAAACCTTAGAAACTTTTATGTTTATTTTCAGCTCGTCAATAGCTGTTTCCAAACCATCATTATCCGCAAGTTCCAGATTGTCAGCAAGCACCTGTATCTTGATATACTCTGCAAATCCGTTTAATGCAGCCTCAACACTCGCATCGGGTGTAAGTGTAACATTAATACGGTCGGTAATCTCAAGTCCGATATCCTTTCTGATATTCTGTATTCTATTAATCAACTCACGTGCCATACCCTCGTTACGAAGTTCGTCGTTAAGCTGCACGTCAAGGGCTACTGTAAGGTTTCCTTCGTTGGTTACGAGCCATCCTGGAATATCCTCACTTACTATCTCAACATCTGTAGCATCAACAGTAACGTCTTGTCCGTCTATTGAAATAGTAATATAGCCATCAGCCTGGAGCTTTGATATGTCCTCTTGAGAAAGTTCATCCATAGCTGCCGCAATAGCCTTCATGAGTTTTCCGAACTTCTTACCCATAGTACGGAAGTTACATTTAACCTTCTTAACAAGCACTCCAGAGCCTTCAACAAAATTTAATTCCTTAACGTTTACTTCGTTCTTAATCAGTTCCTTAACTGCATCTATATAATTCTTTTGTTTATCATCAACAGCTGGAATCATAATAGCCTGAAGTGGTTGACGAACCTTTATATTAACCTTACGACGAAGAGCAAGAACCATAGATGTTATCTTCTGAGCCATACTCATACGAGTTTCAAGCTCTGTGTCGATAAAGTTCTCGTCTGCCACAGGGAATTTAGCTAAATGAACAGAACACTCACCACCACGACCTGAAGCATTAGACAGGTCAAGATAAAGTTGATCTGCATAGAATGGTGCAAACGGAGCAACGAGCTTTGCCACCGTCTCAAGGCAAGTATAAAGAGTCTGATAAGCAGACAGCTTGTCTTTACTCATCTCCTTACCCCAGAAACGTTTACGATTAAGACGAACATACCAGTTACTGAGGTCATCATTTACAAATGCGTCAATCAGTCGACCAGCACGTGTTGGATCATAATTGCTTAGTTCACGATCTACACCCTTAATCAGCGTGTGAAGAACAGACAATATCCAACGGTCAATCTCTGGACGTTCTGCCAATGGTACTTCTGGCTGTGAATAATCAAAGCCGTCAACATTAGCATAAAGGCTGAAGAATGAGTATGTATTATATAATGTGCCGAAGAACTTGCGACGAACTTCATCAACGCCATTAGCATCGAATTTCAAGTTGTCCCAAGGTTCGGAATTTGTCATCATATAGAAACGTACAGCATCTGCTCCATACTTGTCAATCATCTCAAATGGGTTTACTACATTACCCACATGTTTTGACATCTTGTTGCCTTTAGCATCAAGAACAAGTCCTGAAGATATAACATTCTTGAACGCTACGCTGTCGAACACCATAGTTGCTATAGCGTGCAACGTAAAGAACCAACCACGAGTCTGGTCTACTCCCTCGTTGATAAAGTCGGCAGGGAAAGCAAG
The DNA here is from genome assembly GCA_963654095.1 of Oscillospiraceae bacterium. Classification (GTDB taxonomy): domain Bacteria; phylum Bacteroidota; class Bacteroidia; order Bacteroidales; family Bacteroidaceae; genus Prevotella. The sequence continues at coordinate 8,255 of CAVKAH010000045.1, read as the reverse complement.
ACGCTTATCTATCAAATCCTTGTTCTCAAAAGGATAATGGATCTGAGCATACGGCATTGAACCAGAATCAAACCAAACATCAATAAGGTCTGTTTCACGTTTCATCGGCTTGCCAGTTTTGCTTACAAGCACAATATTGTCAACATATGGACGATGCAAGTCTATCTTATCATAATTTTCCTTAGAGTAGTCGCCAGGCACGAAACCTTTGTCCTTCATAGGATTTGATGTCATTACACCTGCAGCCACACTCTTCTCTATTTCATCATAAAGTTCCTGCAATGAACCGATGCAAATCTCCTCCCCATCTTCATTACGCCAAATAGGGAGCGGTGTTCCCCAATAACGTGAACGAGAAAGATTCCAGTCGTTTAGATTCTCAAGCCAGTTACCAAAACGACCTGTTCCTGTTGACTCTGGTTGCCAGTTTATAGTTTTGTTCAATTCCACCATACGGTCTTTCTTCGCCGTAGAACGTATAAACCAGCTATCCAAAGGATAATACAAAATAGGTTTGTCTGTACGCCAGCAATGAGGATAGTTGTGTACGTGTTTCTCTATTTTAAACACTGTACCATTCTGCTTCATCTCCATACAGATGATAATATTAAGGTCTTCAGCCTTAGCTGCAGCCTTTTCGTCATATTTACCATCTTTATTAAATTCTGGAGCGTATGCATTCTTTACGTAATCACCTGCGTGATGACCATAAATCTCTACATCAACACAAGCCTTTACAAAACAATCATCAAGATCTTCAATTACGTAATACTTACCTTGCAGGTCTACCATAGGACGAGTTTCACCTCTCTTGTTAATCAAGAAGAGAGAAGGAATTTTAGCATCCTTTGCTACCTTAGCATCATCAGCACCGAATGTCGGAGCAATATGCACGATACCAGTACCGTCTTCTGTTGTTACATAATCGCCAAGGATAATACGGAAGGCATTCTCCTCCATTTCTACAAATTTATCCTTACCAGTTTCGCTGGTGAACACCTTTTCAGGATGAGCTGCTGCATATTCAGTTACGAAAGCTGGAGCGTTCTTGTCAACCTTAGCTGTAGGCTTAACCCATGGCATGAGTTGTTTATAATGTATGCCCTCAAGCTCACGAGCTGTATATTCACCGACAATGCGGTAAGGTACAACTTTATCGCCATGCTTATATTCGCCCATTGGTGCATCCTTACCCTCTGGCTTAAAATAAGAATTAAGCAAAGGCTCTGCTAAAATGACAGTAAGTTTCTCGTCATTATAGGCATTGTATGTCTGTACTGCAAGATATTTTATAGAAGGACCAATACAGAGAGCTGTATTGGAAGCCAATGTCCATGGTGTTGTTGTCCATGCCATAAAGCAAGGTCTTCCCCACTTTGTCCATTCTTCTTTTGGTTCTGTTATTTCAAAGAGAGCGGTACATGTAGTATCTTTTACATCTCGGTAACATCCTGGCTGGTTCAGCTCATGAGAGCTAAGTCCTGTTCCTGCTCCTGGACTATAAGGTTGTATTGTATATCCCTTATACAACAAATCCTTACTATACAGTTGTTTTAGCAACCACCATAATGTTTCGATATATTTGTTATCATAGGTGATATAAGGATGGTCGAGGTCTACAAAATATCCCATCTCTTCTGTAAGCTTACGCCATTCTGCCGTAAATTTCATTACATTCTCACGACATTTATGGTTGTAATCTTCAACAGAGATATATTTATCTGATTCTTTATTGTCTATATCTGCTTTTGTTATTCCAAGTTCTTTTTCTACTCCAAGCTCTACTGGCAGACCGTGTGTATCCCAACCTGCCTTACGATAAACCTGCATACCTTTCATCGTTTTGTAACGATTAAAGGTATCCTTTATAGAGCGAGCCAAAACGTGGTGAATACCTGGATGACCGTTTGCTGATGGTGGTCCTTCGAAGAATACAAACTGTGGACACCCTTCACGTTCATCTATTGACTTATGGAACACATCATTTTTGTTCCACATTTCCAATATTTCATTGTTTACTTTGGTCAGATTTAGCCCTGAATGTTCGGCAAATTCCTTAGCCATATATTTCTCTATTAAATTTTTATGTTATTATTATTGAGGGGCAAAGATACATAAAAAAAGTATTATCACAAAAATACTTTATATTTTCTTCACCATAAACATATTACAAACAACTACTTTTGTCTTTAGGCGTGTTCTAAAAATTCCACGCATTATTAAATTCTATTATAACAGATATACTCTTTGTGTCTTTTTGCTTTTATTCGACATCTTTTTCGTCCTTCTTCAGTCGCATAGCGCACTATGCTCTTTCAGAAAGACAGAAAAATCTGCTCAACCAAAATTCAAAAATACATCAAAGGTAATTTTAGAACCCGCCTTTACTGAATACATTATTCTGTAAGCCAAAAGTATATTGGTTGTAAGAACAAAAAGTGTGATTAATCATTATCTTCTCCTGCTGCACGCAGGATAATACTTGTAGCTCCGAGGGTAAACAATGATCCCTCGTAGATTACACGACGTTCCTTGTCGCCAAGTATTTCATTATCAACAAATGTTCCAGTATTACTTGGACCATCACGCAAAATATATTTTAGATTTCCCGTCTTCTTATCACGTGATACATTTATCACACAATGACTTATATCCATACTGGGGTCATTGGTTTCAATTTTCAAGTCCACTTTAGAGCTTTTCATGTATCTACCAATAGTATTATCGCCCATCTTCAGAGGCAAGACTTGCTTATAATGAAATACATTTTCTATGACTACTATTGAGCCACAGCCGTTTTCGTCTGCATTTTCATCAGGGTTCTCATCCTTCTGTCTATTGCGGAGCTTTGTAGCACCCATACGGATACCAAACTCTTTGCCACACTCCGTACACTGAAAGACCAATGATTGTCCATCAGCATATTTTGTTTCATCAAAGATTATGTAATTATCACACTTGGGGCAACGAACTCTTTTCATACTATTACTTTACATGAAAAATCCAACTATCCTTAAAAACCTCGTCTCCTCTAAGGGTATTTAGTTCTGCTACGGCATCCTTTTCTGTAGGATAAGAACCATAAATAACCTTTAGCGACTTACCTTCTTTCCCTATTACGCAAGCCTTTTTATACCCATCAGAATGTAGACGTTCTACAAATGCATCAGCATTTTTCTTTGTTATCCTACAAGCAAGCACTATGCTATAGTATTCTACATCCTGCTGCTTATCTGATATAACAACCGTTTTATCCTGATTTTCCTTTAAGACGCTCTCTTTTGTATTGGTTTCTGATTGTTTAGCTTCCGACATCTCTACTTCTTTTTCGATAGTCCTACTTTTTACTACAGAAGCAGGAGTTGTCTTCGTGCGTACATTATTATTTATTATATGAGTATTCGATGACGAACCACTTTGGGGGACAAGGTTATACAAGAGACTATAATTAATCGAACCTGCCTCTTTTACATTATCATCCATGTTTGTAGTAATAGGCGTTGCCATAACAAAAAAGGCAATTATAGCACAAGCCACAGCTACAACATTACGCAGCACACTAACCTTGATACTTATAGTCTTTTCTCCGTAACTTTCGTCTGGTGTCAAGCTTTCAACAAGTACAGATTCTCCAAAAGGAGATTCCTTAGTTTCAGCTCCATCACTTACCTTTTTAGCAGAATTTTCTACGTGCTTTTTCTTTGGCTCTAAAGGCAATTCAATGACAGCTTTACTTGTCTTATCATTGCCATCAGTTACCAATTTATTTATCTCAAAGCCAGCAAGCCCATACAATTCAGGTGTTAGAATACCCGATTCGCATGGTTCAAACTCACATTTTCCTTCGTTGTTTATCGTAAGAACTCCTATATCACTCAACTCATAAAAGCCGTCTCTCTCCAGAGCTTGTTTCAGCTCATCTACCTCTGTATCAATTCTATTGAGTGCTTCAGGATAACTTATATCATAAGCTTCGACATACGACTGCGCCAAAAGAGAATCATTCATATTAAGCTTTGCGTTAAACCCCAGAGTGCGCATTGGCGGCAGAAACATACTGTCTCTTTCATCGAAGCGTGCATCCACATGATGAGCAACGAAGCCTCCAAGCCCTGGTACAATAACGCAGTCATTGTCGAGCAAAAGTATTTCTATATGTCTTTCCAATTCTATCACGAGTGCAAAATTAATCTTTTCTAATCAATATGCCAAAGAAAGACTATAAAACAAAGTAAGCAAATTAAAAAAAACAACTATTTTCATCCCCAATAAATTTTTTATGTTTACTTTTGCAAGAAAATTACATCTATTATGGAATTTATCAAAACAGAAATTGAAGGGGTCTACATCATAGAACCTAAAGTATTCAATGATGCCCGCGGATACTTTTTCGAGGCGTTCAAACAAGAGGAATTTGAGAAGAACGTAGGAAAAATAGATTTTGTTCAGGATAACGAATCCAAATCTTCATACGGTGTTCTACGAGGCTTACACTATCAGAAAGGTGATTTTTCTCAGGCAAAACTTGTTAGAGTAATCAAAGGAAAGGTGATTGATGTGGCTGTAGATATTAGGAAAAGCTCCCCTACTTTTGGTAAACACGTTGCCGTAGAACTAAGCGAAGACAACAAACGACAGCTATTTATTCCACGTGGCTTTGCACATGGATTTCTCGTTTTGAGCCAAGAAGCAATATTTACATATAAAGTTGACAACATCTATGCCCCACAAAGCGAGGCTTCAATAAGGTTCGATGACCCCGACTTAAACATCAATTGGCCCATAAATAAAGAAGACGTACTGACTAGCGAGAAAGACCTTAAAGGCAAGAGCCTTGCCGATGCAGAGCTTTTTGACTAAGATAAGCAACATTATATCTAAATAAACTGGAAAAGAATCTACAATAATTCTCCTTGAAGATGTTATTGTTCTTACATATATAAATATATAACTGAAATAGATTTATTGTCTTATGAATATAGCTATTGTCGGAACTGGCTACGTTGGATTGGTATCTGGTGCTTGTTTTGCAGAAGCCGGAGCTACTGTAACATGTATTGACGTAGACAAGAACAAGATAGAAAAGCTTAAAGCGGGAGATATTCCCATTTATGAACCGGGATTAGAAGAGTTGGTTCATAAAAACGTTAAAGCCGGTCGACTATTATTCTCCACATCACTTGCAAACATCATAAACGAGCAGGAAATCATATTTTCTGCTGTCGGCACCCCACCCGACGAAGACGGAAGTGCCGACCTTAAATATGTGCTTCAAGTGGCAAAGACTATTGGCGAAAGCTTAAACAAATACATTGTTGTAGTAACAAAAAGCACCGTACCTGTTGGCACGGCAATGAAAGTAAGGCATGCCATTCAGGAAGAATTAGACAAACGTGGCTCAGATGTTAAGTTTGATGTAGCAAGTAATCCCGAATTTCTAAAGGAAGGTAATGCTATTAAAGATTTCATGAGTCCAGATAGAGTTGTAATAGGAGTTGAAAGCGAAAGAGCAAAGTCCTTACTTACAAAACTTTACAAACCTTTCTTGATTAAAGACTTTAGGATAATCTTCATGGATATTCCAAGTGCTGAGATGACGAAATATGCAGCTAACTCCATGCTTGCTACACGTATTAGCTTCATGAACGATATAGCTAATCTCTGCGAAAAAGTGGGAGCTGATGTAAATATGGTACGTGCCGGCATTGGCTCTGACACAAGAATCGGCAAGAAATTCCTATATGCAGGTTGCGGTTATGGTGGTTCTTGTTTTCCTAAAGACGTAAAAGCACTCATCAAAACTGCCGATGACAACGGATATTCCATGGAAGTATTGAAGGCTGTAGAGAGAGTTAACGAGAAGCAAAAGGGCATTCTATTCAAAAAACTTAAAGCTGCATACAACGAAGAAAAGTTAAGGGGCAAGACCATTGCTATTTGGGGATTAGCTTTCAAGCCCGAGACTGATGACATGAGAGAGTCTACTGCACTTATTACAATAAATAAGCTTCTTGAAGAAGGATGTATAATACGTGTGTACGACCCTATTGCCATGGATGAATGTAAACGCCGAGTTGGCGATAATGTTATATATTGCAAAGACAAATATGATGCCACACTTGATGCTGACGCTTTATTATTATTAACTGAATGGAAAGAATTCAGACTTCCAAGTTGGGACGTGGTAAAGAAAGCCATGAAGAGACCTCTTATTATCGACGGACGAAATATCTTCGACAAAGATGAGTTGACTAACAGTGGCTTTGAATATTATTGTATAGGAAAATGAATAAATCGGCTTACTTTTTAATCGTTCTACTTGCTATTATCATTACGGCTTGCAAAGGCGGTAACGATAACGGCAAGATAAATCGTACAGAAGACTTGCAAGCAAAAAACTTGCTTCAGGGTATATGGGTTGATTCCGACGAGGAGAATGTGGTGTTCAAAGTAAAAGGTGACACGATATTCTATCCAGACTCGCTTAGTCAGCCTATAAAATTTGCTATCTATGGCGACACCCTTGAATTGGATAACACTAGCAATTCAAAATACGCAATACTTAAACAAACCGCTCATATCTTTGAGTTTAAGAACCAGAATGGAGATGTTGTAAAGCTCGTAAAAGGCGAAGACCCTAGTTATGAGTTGCTATTCCAGCCAAAGAGACCTATGTCGGTAAATCAAAATAAAGTATTGAAGTCTGACTCTGTAGTATATTGTTCAAACGACAGATACCATTCATACATTCAAGTTAATCCTACAAGATACAAGGTGTACAAAACATCATACAACAGCGACGGGCTGGAAATTGAAAACATATATTTCGACAACACCATCCACGTAGGTATCTTTAAGCAACAAACAAAGATATTCTCTAAAGACTTTGCGAAAAGAGATTTTTCAAAGTATGTTCCAGCTGAATTTCTAAAGCAGAGCGTATTAAGCGACATCATCTTGACAAAGACAACAAATAATGCTCTCTGCTATCAAGCCCAGATTGCAATCCCCGACAGTGATGTCAGCTATATCGTGAATATTAGCATTACAACAGGGGGAGAGCTATCAATGAGTATACAGAAGTAATCACTTTCTTCTAAATTCGGAGCACGTAATAGCTGTTGCAATAGCTACATTCAGGCTGTCTGCCGTAGGTCTTCCCTCTGGGAAATTAGGTATGAGCAACCTGTTGTTTATAAGTTCTGATATTTCAGGAGATATTCCCTTACCCTCATTTCCCATAACTATTATACCATGGGAGGTGAGGTTTTTCTTATATATATCCTCACCATCAAGGAATGTGCCATATATAGGATAATCGGCTGGCAGACTTTTCAACATGGCCGCTAAATCAACATACTGCACATCTACCCTTGCCACGCTACCCATCGTTGCCTGTATTACTTTGGGATTATATACATCTGCCGTGTCGCGACTACAGTATATGTGCGGTATGCCAAACCAATCTGCTATACGAATTATAGTACCGAGATTACCAGGGTCTTGAACGCCATCTAAAGCTAAATACAATTCGCCTTCATCAATAGTATTCTGCTGCTTGTCAGTTATAGGGAAAACGGCAAGCACCTGTTGCGGATGCTGCAAGAAACTAACCTTTCGCAGCTCCTCTTCTGTTACTACAACACTTCCGTTTCCTATACCTACCGATGGGTTAGCTGTATACCATTCCTCTGTAGCAACCAACATTTGCGGCTGCATAAATACCATCAAGTCTGCCACTACCTTTGGACCTTCTGCCACAAAAGCCTTCTCTTTATTGCGTCCTTTCTTTGTTTCCAGCGAGTGGATATACTTTATTTGGTTTTTGCTTATCATACCTATTTATATTGTTAGAAATACAAAAGTACAATTTTTTTTCTTACTTTTGCAGAATAAAAACAAGAAAAGTGGCATATCGACTATATAAACATTTACTAATAAAAACGGCAGTGTTCTGTCTGTCAGCATGCATGACGGGATGCTCTGTAACCAAGTTTTTACCTGAAAACGAATATTTGCTTAACAAGGTAAAACTGGAGTCAGAAGACAAATCAATCGACTTGTCGCTATATGAACCATATATCAAACAGAAGGGAAACACTAAGTGGTTCTCATCCCTACGTATACCTCTAGCCACTTATTCGCTTGCTGGAAAGGACTCAACAAAATGGATTAACAGAACGCTGAAGAATATTGGCGAGAAGCCCGTAACGCTTGACTCTACCCTAACCCACTCCACTTGCACCGACCTACAG
>CAVKAH010000044.1:0-14672 GCA_963654095.1 Oscillospiraceae bacterium | reverse complement strand
GTTGAACATCAAAGAGAGATCACGTGTAACATTAACTGTTGCATTTGCCTGCAAACCTCTCACAACACCCTTATTGCTGTTAATATAATGTCCATAAGTAGTTAGCTGAGCAAGCTGCTGTGCAGTTGCCTCAGGGAACTCATCGGCAAGCTTTTTGCGAACATCATCGTTAACATTGATATTCTCTTTTACAATCATATTATCTACAAAGTTCATGTAGCCCATTACAGAGAGAGAGAAGAGGTTGTTGCTATACTCTGCGCTTAAAGATACATAATGACTCTTTTCTGCCTTCAAGTCTGTATTACCGAATGTTATTACAGGACGATTCTTCATTATCTTGAAGTAATGGTAATAAAGTTCGTCAAGTCCTGGCGCACGGAAGCCACGAGAGTAAGCAGCACGGAAGCGGAAGTTTCCTGGTGCATACATCAAAGATACTTTAGGAGTGAAATTATTTCCAAAAGTGCCATGCTTTGTATAGCGCACACCGAGAGTAGCACTCAAGTTTCTAACAATTTCCATATCATGCTGCACATATCCAGCGAAAGTATAAACATTATTGTTAACACTTGCACTTGATGACGTAAGAAAATCGTTGCGCCAGTCTACACCGAAAATTGTTGTTGCCCTATCATAGAAATGGAATACGCCTTTAAGTTCTGCCTCATAATATTTCTGGAACTTATTTCTAACATAACTTCCTACATCGTATGTCTTTGTGGCTACTTGATAGAGATTACCGTAATGATAATTATCATTTACGAAATCAAAGAGCAGAGAGTGCTTGCCAAACTTATATTTTGCACCTGCTTCCCAACGCCAACCCTCACTACGCATATCATAATCGGAACCGCCCGTAATATCCGTACGAGTATTTGGGCGATCTGTGAGTTTATAGTTGTATGAACCCGCAGCATACATCGAGAAGTTCTTTGTAGGCTTTATGTCGAAACGTTGGTTTATAAGGTTTGAATTAAAACCGATAAACAGAGGAGCTATTGTCTCGTATTCATTGCCGTCTTTATCAACAGCCTTAGAGTTGTTCTGATAAGAGTCTGCCTCCTGATGGAAATAAGAAGTGTGAGAGTCAAGATACTTTGAAGTTATATCAAGATTAACGCCTTCAGAGAATTGTCCTTTACCAGAAACACGTGTATCGGAAGAGATAACTACGTTATCCATAGTCTTCTCATCAGTAATAATGTTGATTACACCACCTATAGCGTCTGAACCATAAAGGGCAGAAGCTGCGCCATCGAGAACCTCTATACGCTTCACCTTAGACATATTGATACGATTCAAGTCGACATTGCCTGCAATGTCGCCTATCATTTTCTTACCATTTACGAGAATAAGAACGTATTTGTTTCCCAAACCATTTACTCGGATATACGACCCCATGGAATTCGGAGTGAATGAAATCTGAGGCATAAGCTTTGTCAATACATCCTGAAAATCTGTTGCTCCTGTCTCCTTTATCGCTTTCTGCGAAAGCACATGAACAGGAGTTGTTGTTGATTTTAGCAACTGGTGATGTCCGTTACCTGTTACTACAACAGGATTTAATTCATAAGAACTATGAATGTCCTTATCATTTTTGTCGCCATCAAGAACATTGCCGGCAACTGCATTAACACATCCAAGGGATGCTGCTACTGCAAAAAGTAAAAATCTATTGTTCATCTTTTATATAATATGAATTTATATTTTCTATATCGCTTATCCTTACAATAAATATTGCTATTTCTTATTAATGCTATCAGATATCTTATTTAAAATCAACTCTTGTATCTCTGGCATTTCACCAAGACCTTTACTCAAGGTTGTAACCTTATAACCTTTCTTCTGGAGTATATCTTTCCAATGACCATCAATATCTTCACGCTGATGGTTTCCCGCTATATATAATAAAGGTACAAGTATTACTTTCTTGTTTGCAGACTTGTCAAGTTGGCGTACAACATTCTCAATCGTTGGATAACCTTCTATAGTACCAACATGCCATGTAGACTTACCCTCGTCTTTCAACAGATAGTCTATCTGAGAATACATTGCGTTAGCTGGACTATTGCTGCCATGACCTACGAGCACCACCTGTGAGTTCTTTACATCAAGATTTTTATCTGAAAGCAAGTTCCTGTTTATCATCTCTACCATCTGACGACAGTCGTCAACAGTATATAAAATAGGGTGTGCAACATTAATAGTTATAAAGTCTTTCCTTACTTTAGCAACTTCTCCTTTCAGAATATCCATCATCACCCCATCAAGCAACATTGTGCTCTGCACTACAAGTTTTGTGCAGCCAAGAGTTTTTAATGAGTCTAAACCCTGAGCAATAGTAAGTTTGTGGATGTTCTTCTTAGCAAGCATCTTTATCACAGTCGGAGCTGCATAAGTCTCAACGACAGAACAATCCGTAAATTGTTCTGCAACACGCTCGTTTAATCTATCAATCGTTATAGACCTACTGGTGTCATTTGCCGTTCCGTAGTGTACAAGGAGTATGCCCGTTTTACTGGTCTCTACATTCTGCGCAACAGCACATGTTAAACTCAAAAGAGACAACAAAAGGACTTTAATCCGTTGAATAAGCATAAAATAAATGTGTTTAAAATATCCTATTTATTTCTAATTCGGGTGCAAAGTTATATATAAAATTAGAAAGCAACAATACCTAATATTGATGATTATACATTTACTTACATATCAAAAAGCTCCAACAACACGTAAATAACGCATTGTTGGAGCTTTTTGACCTATTATTTATAATATAATTTTGCTTAGAACTTGTTACTGTAGAACCAGCTTATTCTCCGTAAATCTTTACGATAGAAGACTTATAACCTGTAAGTATCTTGTCAAGTTGAGGATGACGAACATGGTGATCGCCTTCTTTATAAACCTCGTCTGTAAGCGTAAAGTCTATGTCGCCATGGTTTACACGACCAGCACCATAAAAACCTGTTACTATCGCGGGGACATCTTCTGCAGCATCTGGAGTGAACTGATACATAATACTTGAGTCTGTATCAAAGTTATTGTGGGAAGTGCCACCATCAAGAGCTACAACGCTTGAAGGGACTTTATCACTAAGATTTTCAACTTCATAAGCGTCAAAACTCGTATTATTCTGAGCCCATGTGATATAGCTGAAACTACTTGGCTTATTAGTGAACACATTACCAAAAGCCTTTATTACGCCACCCGTCTCACCAGAGAATGTACCTGTACCTTTGGCATCTGTACCCTGACCGGATATCATCATTGGACGAGTAACAGCATCAAAATAGTTGTGGTCTACCAACAAACTTGAGCCCATAGTTGAGCCTACTCCATAAACATCACAATGCTGGAAATAATTATTGTAAAGATGTACAGACATTGTACGTACACGGGCATGACGAGAATCCGAATGGTCAAACCAGTTATGATGATAAGAGATACAGCAATCTGTAGTCTCGCTCTTCATTCCGCAGAGAGAAGTTTTTCCATTATCCCAGAAGTGATTGTAAGAAACAGTGATATCTTTTGACTTTCCCTTTATATCTACAGTTCCATCACCTTTCTTCTGGTCTGCAGCTCCACCAGCTTGTCCGTAGAAGAAATCCATGTTATGAATCCATACATTTGAGTTTTGCGTATCAAGAGAGAGGGCATCGTCAAGACATTCCATAATAGCAAAATTACGGAACTCTACACCTTTCACGCCACGAACGAGGAAACCATATCCATAAGCGACAGCATCATCACCGACACCCTCAAAGGTCATGTTAAACTCAGAATATCCCTTACCTTTCACCTGAAGTCCTTCAGCACTACTCATTATCTCATCAAGATCGCTCAAAGAAACCTTACCGATAAAACGGAATGTGATAGGTGTTTGGTCTGCGCCCTTTTGATAAGCATTAACAATATTCTGCAAACCCGTAAATTCCTGCGACTTTGAAGAAGACTGCTTTACTGTTGCCTTTATTGTTTTAGCAGTATTGGCTGTTACATAGATTACCTTTGCACCATCCTTAAGTGTACCATCATTATTGTAAGCTCCTACACCGCTCGTCATTGTCTTGTGTGCAAATCCTTCACGGTTGTAATTCTTTACAGTAATGTTCTTCACTGTACTTGCTGAGCTAGCAATCTCATTACCATCTTTGTCTACGGCAACAACCTTCAAAGTGTACGTTCCTGCAGCAAGTCCGAGAACGTCAGCACGAACGTATGAGGGATAAAGTCGAATGAGTTGTGCATCTATCTTAGTGTCATTGCAGTATACATTATATGACTCTGCTCCAGAGAAAGGAGTCCATTTTGCATAAGCACTCTCGAGCCATCCCTTTGATTCCGTTATCTGAATAGCATTTTCTGGATTGTCGATATCTCCGCTCTGTCCACCATCCTTTGCTTTTGCAAATGCAAGACGGCTAACGTTACCATTATACTCGTCAGCGGCATTGCCATTTGTAGGAGTAACCGTGATGTTTCCACCATTGATATTTACAGAAGATACGCTCTCTGTGTTGTAATACTTAATATCGTTTGTTTTAAGGGTAACACGCATCTGATTCTTGTTCAAATTCATTGCTACATCATTGCCTGTTGTAGGCTCAACAGGCTCAGTACCAGCATCCTCTACAGCTACGCTTGTTACATACATTCCTGCACTTGATGTAAGGACAACGTTTCCATCAGCGGTTACAGTTCCAACGTTTACTTGATCATCTGTAGAAGTAGAGTTGAAAGAACCAGATACTGGTGTGAGGTTAGTAACATTTAATCCACGTGCTTCACCTGATTTACCGGTCTTGCAAGATACAGTAACTTTCTGTCCTGCTTTAAGATTAGGTATTGTAAGAGAAATATTTGCGCCATTCAGCTCAAGACGCTTACTGCCATAATTCAAACGAATCTTTGCTTTTCCTTCTGCATTACCACTTGGAGCAGATGCAGTAAAGAGTAATCCCTTTGCATAGGATAGTTCTGTCCCATTGGCAACAAGGGCTGCATTAGAAAGTTCCTTTAGATAGCAATAACGGTCTGTACCAAGAAGCCAATTAGCATCAGCGGCACAAAGAGCCTTATCTTCATCTGAGAGAGATGTAAAACTCCATGTCTGTGCATTAAGATTAGCGAACATCATGCACAGAACAAACGTAAATAAAAGTTGTATCTTTTTCATTTCAGTATTCTTAATTTATCGTTTAACAAATTTCACGATTTGGTTTCCTGCCTTTAGGATATATACACCGCTATTCAAGTTTTCTACTCTAATCTGTGTTGTCTCACCTTGAGCCTTAGCTTGAGCGAGTTTTTTTCCTGAAATGTCATAAACCGCAACAGTTGTTCCCTCTGCCAAACCTGCAATATTTAGCTGTTCGTCAATAACTCCATTGAACTTGAAAGTACTTATCTTATCGATACCTGTTGCTGAAGTAAAGTCAATCTGCACCTCATCCATAGGGTAAGATTCTTCAGAACCATCGAAATGAAGTACTACATTGTCTCCACTGAAAGTAAGTAAAGAAACTACTTTCTCTACTTTCTGACCATTGATAGTTAAAGTCTGCACCACATCAGCATGTACAAATCCGCACATCGACATGACGAAGAATGCAGCCATGATAACTCTTTTTCTCATTTTTCTTGTTATGTTTTAGATTAGTATTTAATAAATTTATATATATATCCGAAATATTAGTAGATATACTGAGTTTTTCTCAGTACACAAATGTAGTTTGATTTCTATGCAAAATTATATTTTTTTCTGCAATATACGATAAGATAAAATATATTTCTTCCGTAAACGTTTGTAGAAGTGTTGCGTTACACTACCTTGATGACATAAAACCTTGCAGATTTATATACTTTCTTTTCATCATCCTCTTATAAATGTTGCCTATCCAATATTTATGAAAAGCGATAAACAACAGCCCTACGAGAAGTAATATTATATATGTCCAGGTCTCGCCAACAACTATCGTAAGTATGGAGATAACAATTACCGGCATAAACAAAGCTACCATTTGCATTACTATTTGAATATAGTTTGTCTCCATTCCGTTCTTCCTTGTCAATTTAGTATTCAATGGCATAGATACCTTATTGGTTACGGCAAGCTGCATCACCATACAAAACATAGGACCAGCAGAAAATGCTAACATCGATAAGAGCATGAGCAATGTGTACTTGCCTGAGAACACCGTAGGAAGCATCAGAAGCAACGGGATAAAGAGCATAACTGAGTAAAAATAGTATTTTGCTTCAAGCAGAGAACGGATATTTTCCTTTCTGACAAGCAGACACTCTATATAATTTCCCTCTGGACACATTATCCTTATTAGGTTTACGCTTGAAAGTGTGAATGGATAAATCACCCAAAACTTCTTCGAGAAAGAATCGTTATAAATATCTGTGAATGAGTTTAATAAGCTTAATATTATCACAAAGATTATCATATACACGAACAAACCTCTCGTATTTTTGTTGCGAAGCATACTCTTAAGCTCAAGTTTCAGATATTCTCCGATATAGTTAAACCTGTCGAAAAAAGAGAAAGAGGATATTGTCTTTAGTTTTAAGTCCTTCTCCTTCATAGTTTCTGCCACGATATTGGCATACTGAACACGTCTGTTTATCAAAAATAATATGGCTATTATTCCTATTACAGAGAAATAGAAAAGAGGATTACCCTCTGATGCCCATACGCCAAGGTTAGAATAAAAATAAATAAAAGCCTCGAAATTCTTTACGAAACAAGGAGTGAACAGTAACGTATATATTATAATAGGTATAGCAAAGAACACGATTTTCTTACTGAAAAGCGTTCTCGTGAACATATAAAACAGACTATTACAAGCAATAATCAGCTGAAACGAGAGTATCAAACCTACCGCTGCCCCTACTCCCATGCTAAACACTACAGACATTATACAATAAGGTATGGTGAGAAAAAGCCACATCATATTGTTGGGCGTTAGTATGCTTGACATGATAAACGAGTCAACACAGTCATACTTGCGCATAGGCAAAAGCAAGTAAGGCTTTATCATCTGTGCTGGCGTATGCTGTAGCAAAAGACGGGCAAGATAATCCACAACAAGTATTATCGGTATAAAACCGAAAAGAAACTGGCAAGGAGTAAACTGCTTTATACTATTTGCCACAAGAGAGAGCATTACGGAAAAGAACATGATATACAAAGCCAAAGCCATCAAAGCTATATAAGTAAGAACCTTGGCAAAGTTGTTGCTTTCATACAATTCACTACGTTTCTCCGCAAGTTTCACATGTCTTCTCAACAACTTGTATATTTGTATTTTGTTCATATATTGCTTTCTTTGTTTCTATGTCATACACCTTATTATATATAGATAGAGATTGCGTTTATCTCAAATCAATAACCTCTGCATTAGGATATTCCTTGCTATTGAATTTGAACGCAGAATCCGATAGATTAGCCTTACGGAAATTTGAAACATCTATAGTTGACCATCCGTTTGACTGGCGCATCTTCACTTGTTTCAACTGATATTTCTTATCCACAGTTATATACATCTCCTTTATCGTGCGCTTCTGATTCTGTGCCGTAAGATGCACTTGCCACCCCCCACTCACGGATTTTGAGCTTAGAGTATAGCCATTCTTATATATGTATATAAACTTATATGGATTAAGCGACTGCTGCTGCGCCTCTGTAGGATTACTTACGTTCACTTCCTGAGTCTTCTTCATATAAGTCCATTGCGTCTTACCATCGTACCATACTATAGATGCTGGGGTATATGCATTAAATTTATTTCCTTTTATAGCCACACTACCACTTGCATTTCCATATTTTCCCGACATACGGAAATCAGCCCTTGCGCCACCCTTAGCACTCATTGTTGCAGCGGTTTTATCAAGTATCTTACGTGCCTGCTGGGCAGTTTGTCCCTTACAGACTAATATACAAATCGCAAAGAATATTAAAGCGAGTGTTCTCTTCATAATGAAAATATTTAATACAATATTATTTTCTCAATGCCACGAGCAAATTTTCCAAACTATTCTCATCTTGTATCATCACCTCACGAGGCTTGCTTCCCTGCGCTGCACCTACAACACCAGCCTTCTCCAACTGATCCATCAGTCGTCCAGCACGGTTATATCCAATAGAGAAGCGGCGCTGTATCATCGATGTTGACCCCTGTTGTGTAATTACGATGGCGTGAGCAGCCTCCTCAAACAACGGATCAAGAGAGCGTGCATCTATACCGCCGCCAGATACATCTACGGCATCGTCGGTTGCAGGTTCTGGCAATTCCATTGGTTCTATCGGACCTGGCTGTGCCGCAATATAATCGTTGATACGCTCCACCTCAGGAGTATCAACAAAGGCGCACTGCACACGAACAGGCTCATTGCCATTAAGGAAGAGCATATCTCCACGACCTATTAGCTGATTAGCACCAGGTCGGTCAAGGATAGTACGCGAGTCGATCATCGCACTCACCTTGAAAGCCATACGTCCAGGGAAGTTTGCCTTGATGTTACCCGTAATAATTGATGTTGTAGGACGCTGCGTTGCAATAACCATATGTATACCTACGGCACGTGCCAACTGAGCGATACGAGCGATTGGGAGTTCCACTTCCTTACCCACCTGCATAATCAAATCACCGAACTCATCTATAACGACAACGATATACGGCATATATTCATGTCCGTCGGTAAGACGTAGCTGATGGTTTAGATATTTTTTGTTATATTCCTTGATATTACGAGCACCTGCCATCTTTAGCAAATCGTAGCGAGTATCCATCAGTTTACAAAGACTATTCAGCGTTCTTACAACCTTTGTAACATCAGTTATGATTGGTTCTTCATCATCATCAGGAACTTTTGCCATAAAATGATTTGCTATTGAAGCATAGATACTGAACTCCACTTTCTTAGGGTCAATAAGTACAAGCTTCAACTCATTAGGGTGCTTCTTATATAGTAAAGAAGTGATTATAGCATTAAGACCAACTGACTTACCCTGTCCTGTGGCACCTGCAACAAGTAAGTGGGGTATCTTTGCCAAGTCTACCATGAACACCTCATTAGTAATGGTCTTACCCAAAGCGATAGGCAATTCGTATGTTGATTTCTGGAATTTCTCCGAGTTAAGTATACTCTCCATTGACACGATATTAGCCTTGGCATTTGGAACCTCTATACCTATTGTTCCCTTACCAGGAATAGGAGCAATGATACGCACACCTATTGCTTTAAGACTCAAGGCTATATCATCCTCAAGATTCCTAATTCTTGAAATCTTCACACCTTCTGCCGGTGTTATTTCATAGAGAGTAATAGTTGGACCAACGGTAGCGGATATTGTTTTAATCTGCACTCCAAAGCTGTTTAATACCTCTACGATGCGGTTTTTGTTTGCCGTCTGCTCCTTCATATCGATATATGGCTCATCGTCATCATCATATTTCTTCAGCAAACTTAGTGTCGGATATTTATAGTTTACCCATGGTTCCTTAGGATTAATTGGGGTGTCAAGAGGATTTTCCTGTGCCACAGTCTCACCTTTTGCACCATCTTCTTTTCCTGCTTCCGTAACTACGAAGTCTGGATTTTGCCTTGTTGTCTCTACAGGAGTTACTGCATCTGTCTCATCACCTTCATTTTCAGACGTTGACGATAGCGACACAACAGGTGTTCCGCCATCAGGAAACTCCACCTTCTGTGTACTTGGATCAACAAAAGTCTCTGGGTCTGGCTCTGCAGCAGTTAATGTTTCATCTACCGAAGTTTGTTCTGTTGTCTTCATAGAATTGGTTACATAGAACCCAACCTTATTTGTTATTATACTAACAGGGTTCAATATCTTTCTTACAACATTTACTGTCTCTGCGCTAAGATAAGTCAAAAACAATATTGCAACTACCACGAGCATAGCAATAAGTCCGGGCACACCGATTACATTCTCCAGCACTTGAGAGCAATACTCTCCGTGTCCGCCTCCAGGATTATATACTTCGTCTCCAACAAAAGGTGTAAGAAACTTAGCTAAAGTTATTGACATCCAAAGCATTACCACCGTAAAGCACAAGAAACAAGTTAACAAGTTTGGCTTATAAGCCTTAATCATCTTTAAGCCTACGATACACAAAAACACAGGTATCAAGAATGATGAATAGCCAAAACATTGGGCTATAAAGAAATCCGACATTAGGGCTCCCATAGGTCCACACATATTCTGAAATGCGTGCTTCTCATTTGCAATGTCTCCCGAACGTAGTTCTGTTACAAGACTTTGGTCAGCTGCAGCCGTACTAAAATATGAGATAAATGCAACAACGAGCCATACTGAGAATATAAATAATAGCAAACCGAATATAAAATTAAATATGTCGTTTTGCAATATGTTAAATCCTAATGTTTCGGTAAAGCTCTGTTTACGAGCCGTTTTCTTCTTTGCCATTATTGTGTAGATTATTCTTTATCAATTAATTAATCAAGCTGGTGGTTAGCGGTCTGTACAAATAGTCTATATTAGTATTTTGCTTATTATACGCCACCTTTATATAAATAATATGCAAAAGTAACCGAAAAAACTAAGAAAGCATTATAAAAATCATGTTTTTTCGCTTTTATCCGCAACATTTCACATAATATTTCTATTCGGCAATATTATAACGGAATATAAAAGAAACGCAACAAACTTTCAGAAACTCGTCTGATAAGAAGCGAAACTATACTTTAAAAAAGCATTAACAAGGCTGCTTTTCTTTAAACAAAACTTTTATTCCAGCAAATAACACCTTTGTTTAAGTAAATAAAACCCTTATTCCTTCAAACAAAACCTCTATTTCAATTTTAGCCTATGCTTTATCATGTTTTAATATATATATTACGACACTAAAAGTGTATAGTAGAAAATATATTTTGGCGGGTTTTACGCATTACGATATACTTATCTACGTTTTTTTTCGTAATTTTGCATCTCGATTTATCATAGAAATGAAAAAAATAATATATAACAAGATAGACAAACGTGCTATTGCAAGCATGCCTAAAGTGCTCTTTCAAGGGCGGATAGTGGTTGTTACGACGGAAAGCGACGCAGACAAAGCGGTTGATTTCCTATTGTCGCAGCCTATTCTTGGTATTGATACCGAGACAAGACCTGCCTTCAGGAAAGGACAGCGATATAAGGTGGCACTACTGCAAGTGGCAACGCACGACATTTGTTTCTTGTTCCGCCTAAACTACACAGGTATAACTTCTTCTATCCTAAGGTTTCTTGAAGACACGAAAGTGCCTAAGATTGGACTGTCGCTGCACGATGATATCATGTCGATGCATAAGAGGGTAGACTTCACACCGGGTAACTTTATCGACCTGCAGAAGCACGTGGGAGAGATTGGAATTGAGGACCTAAGCCTTCAAAAGCTATATGCAAACTTCTTCGGACAAAAGATTAGCAAGTCGCAAAGGCTAACAAACTGGGAGGCAGACATACTGACCGAGCAGCAGAAAGGGTATGCCGCAACGGATGCCTGGGCATGCATAATGCTATACGAAGAGCTAATGAAACTTGAGGAAACGGGCGACTACGAGCTGGTTATCAAGCAGGAAGAGCCACAAGAAAAGCACTTAATGCTAAAAGACTCAACAGAACAAGTTATATAAAAAGGTATATACGTAGATAATAGTAGGTTTTATGAATACATATAAATCAGTTTTTCTTAAAAGAGGAAAAGAGGAAAGTCTCAAACGCTTTCACCCTTGGGTGTTCTCTGGTGCCATAAACAAGATGGACAAGGATATCGAAGACGGCGACACAGTAAGGGTTTATACATCCAACAACGAGTTTATTGCCGTAGGACACTACCAGATTGGCAGTATCGCAGTGAGAGTGTTGTCGTTCGAAAATATAGACATCAACGATGCTTATTGGGAAGAAAGACTGTCGGAAGCCCTAAAGATGCGACTCGCCATAGGTATTGCCGACAATCCTAAGAACAATACCTACCGACTGATACACGGCGAGGGAGACTGCTTGCCAGGATTGGTTATCGACTGCTATGGCAAGACTGCCGTAATGCAGGCACATAGCGTGGGTATGCACATCCATCGTAATGAGATAGCGAAAGCTCTCGTAAAGGTGATGGAAGGTCGTATTGAGAACGTGTTCTACAAGAGCGAAACAACCTTGCCATACAAGGCAGACCTCGGACAAGAGAATGGCTTTATCATCGGCGGAAGTACAGATAACACAGCTCTCGAGAACGGGCTAAAGTTCCATGTAGACTGGCTTAAAGGACAAAAAACAGGTTTCTTTGTTGACCAAAGAGAGAACAGAAGCCTGCTGGAACAATATGCTAAGGGCAAGAATGTTCTAAATATGTTCTGCTATACTGGTGGCTTCTCGTTCTACGCAATGAGGGGCGGCGCAAATCTTGTACACTCTGTAGACAGTAGCGCAAAGGCTATAGAACTGACTAATGCTAACGTTAATCTGAATTTTCCTGACGACTTGCGCCACCAAGCATTCTGCGAAGATGCGTTTAAGTTTCTGGATAACGCAGAGAATTTCTATGACCTTATAATCCTCGACCCACCAGCTTTTGCCAAGCACAGGGCGGCTTTGCACAACGCTTTGAAGGGCTATACACGTCTCAACGTTAAGGCTTTCGAGAGAATAAAACATGGCGGAATACTCTTCACATTTAGCTGTTCACAGGTCGTTACCAAAGATAACTTCCGCAATGCCGTATTTACGGCAGCTGCCATCTCAGGCAGAAACGTGCGCATACTCCACCAGTTGCACCAGCCTGCAGACCACCCTATCAACATCTACCACCCAGAAGGTGAATATCTGAAAGGACTTGTGTTATACGTAGAGTAACCCCAGAATGATGTTTCTTGAGACGATAGAGAAGTTCATCATGCAAAATAGCTTGATGAACAAAGAGCAAAAATATCTCGTTGCATTGTCGGGAGGAGCCGACAGTGTATCTCTTCTCCTTTCGCTAAAGCAGTTAGGGTATGACGTTGATGCCGTGCATTGCAACTTTCATCTACGTGGCGAGGAGTCTGATCGTGATGAAAAGTTTTGCATTTCCCTATGCAAAAGAGAGGACATAGATATTCATATCGTCCATTTTAATACCACTGAATATGCCGCTCTATATAAGATTAGCATCGAGATGGCGGCACGAAACCTGAGATATTCGTATTTTGAACAACTCAGAAGCGATATCTCCGCTGCAGGAATCTGCGTGGGGCACCACAGAGAAGACTCTGTTGAGACGTTGCTAATCAACCTTATACGGGGCACGGGAATAAATGGTTTAACAGGCATTGCGCCGAAAAACGGATTTATAATCCGCCCCTTGCTATGCGTTTCAAGGAAAGAAATAGAGCATTACCTTAATGAAAAAGAGCAGCCATTCGTAACCGACAGTACAAATCTTATAGATGATGTAACGAGAAACAAGGTTCGTTTGAACATCATGCCACTAATTCGGGCAATCAATCCGTCAGCAGATAAAGACATCGCCAATACAGCTTTTAGAATAAACGAGGCAGCAAAAGTATTCAACGAGGCTATAGATAAATCTGTTGAAAGGGTTTCGGAGAATAAGGAAAGCCAAACATTTATAAACATAAAGAAGCTTTTCAACGAGGTTTCGCCTGAATATACCTTATATAATATATTATCTAAATTCAGTTTTTCACCATCTACTATTGAAGATATATTCGCACGTCTGCAACAGAAAATACAGACTGGAAAGGTGTTTGCATCATCATCTTATCAACTTCTTATAGACCGCAACAACATTATTATTGAGCCTATCGAGGCTGAAAAGTTAAGGGTTATGCGCATCCCAGAGTGTGGTACATACGTTTATTCTCAAGACAAAAAATTCAAAATAACCGAATGTATCATCGATAGCTCATTCGTAATTCAGCGAGACAAGCACATTGCTTCTCTTGATGCTCACACTATAAAGTTTCCGCTGACTATAAGAAATGTACAAAAAGGTGATTGGTTCATCCCCTTTGGTATGAAAGGGAAAAAGCTAATAAGCGACTTTCTTACCGACCGTAAGCTTTCTGCGTTTGACAAAAAGCGACAGCTCGTCATTACAGATGCCGAAGGGAACATCATTTGGGTTACCAATGAACGTTCCGACAATAGGTTCAAAATTACAGAATCGTCAACCCGAGCTTTGATTATAGAGCAGATAAAAGGCTGAAATATTATTTCTCTTTCTTGCTTTTCTTATTATACTCTGAACAGAAATCCGAGAACTGGCACTCCAGACAATGTGGAGCACGACTCGTACACACATACCTGCCATGCAACAAAAGCCAATGATGGGCATCGGCTTGTAATACTTCTGGGATATTCTTAACTAGTGTACGTTCTACGGCAAGTGGTGTGTCAGCGGTCTTTGCCACTAAGCCAAGCCTGTGGCTAACCCTAAAGACATGAGTGTCGACAGGCATTGCGGCTTTACCAAAAGCTACGGCAAGCATCACGTTTGCAGTCTTTCGCCCTACCCCACTCAGGCTGGTAAGTTCTTCTATTGTGGAAGGAACTTCACCATTAAACCTATCGCAAAGCTCACGTGCCATACTTACAAGATGTCTTGACTTTGCATTAGGATATGACACACTAC
>CAVKAH010000043.1:0-14842 GCA_963654095.1 Oscillospiraceae bacterium | reverse complement strand
ATACTTGAGGAGGCATTAGGATATACTTGACGAGAGATAAAGACATACTTGAAAATAACATGAGGATATACTTGAAAAAGCGTAGATGTATAGGTTGAAGGCAAGAGATATATTTCTTTAAATATGTATTAATGAGAACGTTTACGCTAAATATTGTTTATAAACAGGATTTAAATTTTCTGTGTTACAATAAAATATGTAATTTTGACGACGAAACTATAAATCTATTATGAAAGAAAAGATTGTTACCTTCGGAGAGATAATGCTCCGAATGACTCGTCCCAATAAGGAAAGGATAACGCAAGGAAGTGCTTGGAAGGGCTTCTTTGGCGGAAGTGAGGCGAATGTTGCGGTATCTCTCGCTATGTTTGGAGACGATGTAGAATACGTAACCCGCTTGCCTGATAACAAAATCGGTAAGGCTTGCTTGAACGAAATACGCAAGTATAATGTTGGTACAGACTATATCGCTTTTGGTGGAGATAGACTTGGATTGTACTACTATGAGGAATCGGCGGCATTGAGAAGTTCAAGTATTGTGTACGACCGTGAGGATTCTTCGCTCACAACAATACAGGCGGGGATGATAGACTGGCGGAATGCGTTCAGCAAAGCAAAGCTTTTCCACTGGTCAGGTATATCAAGCGCATTGTCGCAAGGTGCTGCTGATGCTACGAAAGAGGCTGTAGAAGAAGCAGAACGTGAAGGTATCACCATTGCATGCGACATAAATCATAGAGCTAACCTTTGGAAATATGGAAAGGATGCGCATGACGTACTGTTCCCAATGGCTGAGAAGAGCGACATAATGTTCGGCACTTCTGGAGAATGGCAACTGATAACAGGTATCACCCCACCCGAGTTTAAAGCCCAATCTACAGACTATCCTATAAACAAGGAGGGATTGGAGAAATTCTTCAGAGAGGCTTCGAGGGTACTTCCAAAGGCAAAAAAGATGATAATGGTACTGAGAAACACATTGTCAGCCAACCACCATTTCCTAACGGGAGTTATCTTCGCTGACGACAAGTTGTATACTACAAAGATTTACGACATTGACGACGTGCTCGACCCGATGGGTGTTGGCGATGCTTTTATTGCAGCTTACCTACATGCATTTACTAAATATGCAGATGACAATCAGAGATGTTTGGAGTTCTCGCTTGCGGCATCAGCATTAAAAAACACTATTCCTGGCGACTTCAATCTATCGACTGAAGAGGAAGTAGAGAACGTGATGTATGGTATAGAGGAATAACAAACAGGATTTAATGATGCAGTTGACTGAGAAGACAACTGCATCATTTTGTTATAGAGGAGTAGAGAAAGAAGAAAAGTTGAATGGTATTTATTGCTGTTAGTATAATATTTTCAAAGATTTTTAGTTTTAATATAATTGGATTTGGTATAAGATTTTATAAGGACAAGATATAGATTGTTTTATGTTAAACAAGACAAAAGAAATAGACATGCTCAATGGTCCGCTACTGAAGAAGATACTTGTCTTCACCTTGCCTTTAGCGGCGAGTAGCGTGATGCAGCAGTTGTTCAATTCTGTCGACGTGGCTGTAGTGGGGCATTTTGCCAACAAAGAAGCCCTTGCAGCCGTGGGCAGCAACGCTCCAGTTATAAATCTGTTGATAAACCTATTCATGGGAATATCGATGGGTGCTAACGTAATAATCTCCAACCATATCGGTCAGAACGATAAACAGAGCATCCGCAATGCCATAAACACCGTGTCGTTTGTGGCTTTAGTTAGCGGAATATTCCTGATGATAGTAGGTCAGATCGTGGCAAGACCCATACTTGAACTGATTGGAACACCAGACAGCGTGCTCAATCTTGCCGTTTTGTACCTCAGGATATACTTCTGTGGGATGCCGTTTTTTATGATATTCAACTTTTCATCGGCAATATTGCGAAGCATGGGCGATACCCGCAGACCACTATACATACTATTTGCAGCAGGCATTATAAACACTATATTCAATCTTATATTCGTGATATGCTTCCACATGAGCGTTGCTGGCGTGGCAATAGCTACGTGTTTAGCCAACATTGTGAGCGCATCACTGATAGTTTGGATTCTACTTCGTGAGTCGGAACCATACAAGCTGCATATCAAAGAGATGCAGATAAAATGGGTGGAACTCAAGAGAATGCTTCAGATAGGCGTACCAGCAGGCATACAAGGAATGATATTCTCGTTCTCCAACGTACTCATGCAGTCAGCCATAAACAGTTATGGCGCAGCAGCAATAGCAGGTTCAGCAGCCTCATTGAACTTTGAGTCGTATTGCTATTTTGTAGTTGTGGCGTTCAATGGTGCAGCGATAAGCTTTATCGGTCAGAACTACGGAGCAGGAAAGTTTGACCGTGTAAAGAAGATATTCTGGATGTGCATGACGATGGGAACGCTGTCGTGCCTTTTGCTGAACATCCTGATAACGTGGCAAGACACATTCTGTCTGAGCATATTCTCCACAGACCCAGAGGTAATATACTTTGGCAGCGAGAGAATATACGTAGCTCTTGCCTTCCAAGCAATAGCCTGCCTGTATGAAATACCTGGAGCAGCCCTCCGCGGCATGGGTAAATCGATGACGCCAACCCTTATCACCGTTTTCGGAACTTGCCTCTTACGCATCGTGTGGATATTCGGAGTGGCAGAATATTTCAAGAATTTCAAAGTACTGATGTGCGCATACCCAGTGTCATGGGCACTGACAGGAATAATGATGTGCATAGTTTTCTATCTGTTCACTAAGAAGAACCTGAAGACAAACATAGCACAATCATAAAAAAAAGGATATTAACTCACCATTATAAATCTATATGCAACAAGACAAAACATTATACGTAAGCGACATGGACGGCACATTGCTGAACAGCAATTCCGTATTATCAGAAACCACAATAGAGAAACTTAACGAACTCATAAGCAAAGGTGCTTTGTTTACAGTAGCCACTGCACGAACCCCTGCCACCGTGGTGGGACTGATGAAAGACGTGAAGTCGAACCTTCCATATATCCTTATGGCAGGATGCGCACTATGGGACAACACATCGAAAAGCTACGACTCTGCAAGAATAATAAACTCAGAGAATGTAGAAAAGCTTATTAAAATCTTTGAGCGCAACGGCAACAATCCGTTCGTATATTATAAGGACGGAAACAGAATAGTAGTAAATCATGTGAACGAACTTACGGCAGAGGAAAAAGAATTCATAGAACCAAGAATTAAAACACCGCTAAAAACACTAAAGACGTGCGACCATCTGACCGTAGACAACACACTCGACGGAGTGATGCTCATATTCAGCATGGGCAAATTCGATAAGCTCAGAAAGATTGCCGACGAGATTGAAAGAGAGGAAATAGATTGCACATACAACTGTTATCATGACATCTTCAATGAAGACGATGGCATTATAGATGTTTACGTTAGCGGAACGACGAAAGCAGCTGCTATAAAAGAACTTGCGAAACGTATCGGCACAAACAGGATAGTAGTATTCGGAGATAATCTAAACGATATTCCAATGATGAAAACGGCTGATTGGAGCGTTGCCGTAAGCAATGCCTTCGATGAGGTAAAAGAATATGCTAACGAGGTTATCGACAGCAACAACGATGACGCAGTAGTAAGATGGATAGAGAAAGATATGGAGAGAAACAATAATAAATAAGGAGTCTATATCGCAAAAATATTACAAAATCATTGTCTATATTTCATAAAATCATTATATTCGCAGCATAATTAACACTATTCATCCTAAACGTTTTAATTTATGATAGACTATTTTGCAGAAAATCTTTGGCAGATGTGGACACTCGTATCCGTAGTATGTCTTATCCTCGAACTAACCAACGGCGACTTTTTCATTATGTGTTTCGCCATCGGAGCTGCAATATCTGCAATACTGTCAGCCTGCGGACTATCATTCTATTTCGGACTTGCCGCCTTCGCAGTGGCATCTGTGCTCAATCTATTCTTTGTGCGCCCCACCGTTCTCAAGCATCTACACAAGAACGAAGATAGCAGAGTGAGCAATGCTGATGCACTGATTGGACGCATTGGCAGGGTGAGCGAAAACATCGAAGCAAATGGTTATGGACGAGTGGCTATAGATGGCGACGATTGGAAAGCTGTGGCTAAAGACGGCATAGCTATAGAAAAGGGGCAAAACGTAAGAGTGGTCGGAAGAGAAAGCATCATCATTACTGTTGAGAAAGCATTATCTTAACTGTAGAAAAAGAATAAAAGAAAATTTGTTAAACCTAAATATAATACAACTATGAGTATCGGAATTTGTGTCTTGGCGGCTATAGTAATATGTGCGCTTATATTAGTAAAGAAGAGCTTGGTGATAATCCCGCAGTCTGAAACAAAAATCATTGAACGACTCGGAAAATACTATGCCACCCTAAAACCTGGTATCAACGTTATCATACCATTTATTGATCGTGCTAAACCAATCATAACAATGAGTCGCGGAAGATACCTATATTCATCATCAATCGACCTCCGCGAGCAGGTTTACGACTTTGATAAGCAGAACGTTATCACGAAAGACAACGTGCAAACTCAGATTAATGCCCTACTCTATTTCCAGATTGTTGATCCGTTTAAGGCAGTGTATGAAATCAGCAACCTACCAAATGCTATAGAGAAACTCACGCAAACTACTCTGAGAAACATAATCGGAGAGTTGGAGTTAGACCAGACGCTGACATCGCGCGATACTATAAACACTAAGTTGCGTGCCGTACTCGATGATGCGACAAATAAATGGGGAATAAAAGTAAACCGCGTGGAACTGCAAGATATCACACCTCCTGAAAGCGTACTTCAGGCAATGGAGAAGCAGATGCAGGCAGAAAGAAACAAACGTGCTACTATTCTTACAAGCGAAGGACAGAAAGCAGCGGCAATATTAAAGTCAGAAGGAGAGAAGACTGCTATTATCAACAAGGCAGAAGCAGATAAACAAATGGCAATTTTAAATGCCGAAGGTGAGGCTCAAGCTAAGATTCGCAAGGCAGAAGCAGAAGCCATTGCCATTGAAAAGATTACTGAAGCTGTGGGCAAGAGTACCAATCCTGCCAACTATCTCTTGGCACAGAAATACATAAAGATGCTACAAGAGGTTGCCACAGGCGACAAGACAAAGACCGTTTACCTACCATACGAAGCAACAAACCTTATGGGTAGCATAGGCGGAATAAAAGACTTGTTCAAGTCAGAATGATGAGTTAGATTATACATATTAGATTATAAGGTTTATCATATATAAAGAACAACAAGAAAAGAAATGAATATTTGTATTATAGTGGGAGCAAGACCAAACTTTATGAAGGTAGCTCCACTTATTCATGCCATAGACAAAGCTAAAGCTGAGGGTAAAGATATAGAGAGTCATCTGGTGTATGCAGGAAAGGAAAACGATGCTACTCTTGAGACTACTCTATTTGACGATATGCAAATCAGGAAGCCAGACATCTACCTAGGTGTAGACTGCGTAAACCTAAACGAGCTTACAGGAAGAGTAATGTCTGAGTTTGACACATATCTAACAAGCACTCCAACCGACGTAGTTATAGTTGTTGATGACCTCGCATCTACCATGGCGGCAGCCATAGTAACGAAGAAACACGGCATTGCGTTGGCACATCTTGTGGCTGGCACCCGTTCTTTCGACATCAAAATGCCAAAAGAGATTAACCGTCTTGTTATAGATGGACTATCCGACTATCTATTTACGGCAGGTATGGGCAGCAACAGTATTGTGAGCAGAGAGGGTGCTGAGTTGTCTCATGTCTATGAAGTGGGTAACATCCTTATGGACACTCTGCGTTTCAACCATAGCCATCTGCGCCGCCCAGCAATAATGGATGAGTTGAAATTGGATAACGGCAAATACATAGTATTCACACTCAACAGGAAAGTTCTTATAGCAAACGAAGGTAATTTAAGCAACATGCTCAATGCCATGAGTAAGGCTGCGGGCAACACACCTATAATTGCCGTACTAAGAGAAAATGCTAAAGAGGCTGTAAGCATCAAGACAAATGACATGACTAACATACATATTATAGACTCTCTGCCCTATCTTGAGTTCGGTTATCTTACCGCTAATTCCATGGGAATTATTACCGATTCTGGTAATGTAGCAGAGGAAGCAACATTCAACAATGTGCCTTGCATAACGCTCAACAGCTATACCGAGCACATGGAAACCGTGAAACAGGGTTCAAATGTTCTTGTTGGAGAAGATGCCGAAAAGCTTAAAACCGCCATCAGCGATATGGTTAACGGCAAATGGAAGAAATGTTCTCTCCCTGACAGATGGGACGGCAGAACATCAGAACGCATAGTACACATCCTCTTAAATATGCCAAAATAACCATATATAGCATTTGTAGAAATACGCTATATGTAGCATTTTATATAAAAATGTTTGCATATTAAAACTAAAAGCTATACTTTTGCATCAAACAAATATATTTAATAACAATATGAATAATCAGTTCGCATCTTTTGAGTATTATTACTTTTACTTTGCATGGACATGTAAGGCGGGAGATTGCGTATCGAGTTCAATCTAAGGAATAGTAAAAATCTTTAAGCAAAAGATATACATAAGTCCCCGCCTCATTATTTGAGACGGGGATTTTTCATATAAGGGTGGTTCTATAAATTAGCTTTGGCAGATTGCGAGTCTATTTTCGAGGTCAATGTGTCTGCGAGCAAAGGAGTATAGCGGGCTATACGACTAAACGAGCAGACAGATTAAACCGTAAAGAGACCGCAAGATGACAAAAACGTAAATCACCCGAAAACGAACAAAATAACGGTGGTAATTTATAGAACCGCCCATAAGAAATACAACGATATGATAAAGATAGCAATACAAGGATTTGAGGGTTGTTTCCACGAAATGGCAGCAAAACAATATTTCAAGAACCAAGATATACAACTGATATACTGCGACACCTTTGAGCAAGTGTTCCATCATGTGGAGGAAAACAATGGGACTATCGCCCTCGTAGCTATAGAGAACACCATCGCAGGCTCACTGCTCCACAATTACGAGTTGCTATGTAACAGTGGTGTTACAGTAGTTGGAGAGAAGAAGATTCATATATCTCACAGTATCTGTTGTCTACCTTCCGACACATGGGAAACGATACATGAAGTACACTCCCACCCCGTCGCCCTCATGCAATGCCGTAAATATATAGAAAGACATAAAGGGATAAAAGCCGTGGAAGCTGCCGACACAGCAGGTGCTGCCAAGCACATCGCCACAAACAATCTGCATGGTCAGGCTGCAATATGTAATGCTGAAGCTGCAAAGATGTTCGGCATGAAAATCCTTGAGGAGCACATCGAAGACAACAAACACAACTACACAAGGTTTCTTGTCGTCAGTCATAAAGACACTGCCGACATATTCTCAAATACGCAAGAGATAAACAAAGCGAGCTTAGCATTTACTCTCTCTCACGAAACGGGTAGCCTGTCTAAAGTGTTAAGCATTTTCTCCTTCTACGGAATTAACCTGACAAAGATTCAATCGTTGCCTATCATAGGTCGTGAATGGGAATATATGTTCTACATAGACTTGACTTTCAACGACTATAAACTATACACGCAGAGCTTAGATGCCGTTATTCCGCTGACAAGCGAATTTAAGAACTTAGGAGAATATAAAGATGATACAACAGAACAATAATACAACAACCAGCGAAATGAATATGATACAACCAGCGGAACGCCTTTCTTTAGTAAACGAATACTACTTTAGCAGAAAGCTCAAGGAGGTAGCCAAGATGAATGCCGAAGGCAAAGACGTTATAAGTCTGGCAATAGGAAGTCCTGATATGCCACCATCGAAGCAGACAATAGATACCCTCTGCGAGGTGGCACGCCAAGATAACGCTCACGGATACCAGCCTACGTGCGGCATACCTGAGCTGCGCAATGCCATGGCAAGGTTCTATAAAAGATGGTTTAACGTAGATTTAAACCCCTCATCAGAAATACAACCACTTATTGGAAGTAAGGAAGGTATCCTGCACATTACTCTTGCCTTTGTAAATCCCGGCGACGAAGTGCTTGTTCCAAACCCAGGTTACCCCACGTATACATCACTGAGCCGTATCCTCGGGGCTAAAGTAGTAAACTATAATCTATCTGCCGACAACGGCTGGCAACCAGACTTTGAGGCGTTGGAGAATACTGACCTCAAGAAGGTTAAACTAATGTGGACCAATTATCCCAATATGCCAACGGGGGCAAATGCCCAGATAGAGACATACCGCAAGCTCGTTGACTTTGCTAAACGCCACAACATCGTGGTTGTAAACGATAACCCCTACTCTTTCATCCTCAACGATAAGCCTATATCACTGATGCAAGTGGAAGGAGCAAAGGACTGCTGCATAGAGCTAAACTCCATGAGTAAGAGTCATAACATGCCGGGATGGAGAGTGGGAATGTGCATAAGTAATGCCACCTTTATCCAATGGATTCTGAAGGTAAAAAGTAATATCGACTCTGGTACGTTCCGTGGATTGCAACTTGCAGCCGCCACTGCATATAACAATGACGACGACTGGCACCATCAAGCCAATATTACAACTTATGCCAAACGCCGTCGTTATGCAGAGGAGATTATGCACTTGCTGCATTGCCAATACGATCCCAATCAGGTGGGAATGTTTCTCTGGGGCAAAATTCCCGATACTCTCGCCAATGCTGAAGAACTTACTGAAGCTGTCTTGCAGCAAGCCAACGTGTTCATCACCCCCGGACATATCTTCGGAAGCAACGGAGAGAGATACATCAGAATATCGCTTTGCGCCAAAGAGGAGGATATGGAGCGAGCTATAGAGAGAATTAAACAGATGATATAAACAATAATAAAACATACAAACTATGGAATTGGATTTGACACCATTAGGACTACCATGTGATAACGAGAGACCTTTCGTAATAGCAGGACCATGCTCTGCTGAAACTGAAGAACAAGTAATGACCACTGCCATGCAGCTGGCATCTAAAGGTTGCCATATATTTCGTGCTGGAATATGGAAACCACGTACTAAACCCGGATGTTTTGAGGGGCATGGAGAGAAAGCTTTGCCTTGGCTAAAGAGGGTGAAAGAGCAAACTGGAATGCTCATCACCACCGAAGTGGCTACACCCGAACATGTGGAACAGGCACTAAAATATAACGTTGACATATTGTGGATTGGTGCTCGCACTACGGCTAATCCGTTTGCCATGCAGGCTATAGCCGACAGTCTGAAAGGCGTTGACATACCTGTGCTTATTAAAAACCCTGTAAATCCTGACCTCGAACTGTGGATTGGAGCTATGGAGCGCATCAATCAGGCTGGCGTGAAACGCATCGCTGCCATACACCGAGGCTTCTCAAGTGTAGACCAACAGATCTACCGCAACCTGCCTATGTGGCAAATTCCTATAGAGTTGCGCCGACGTATTCCTAACCTGCCCATCATCTGCGACCCCAGTCATATAGGTGGCAAGCGTGAGCTTATCGCTCCTTTATGCCAACAAGCTATGGACTTAGGCTTTGACGGCCTCATCGTGGAGAGCCATTGTAATCCCGATGAAGCATGGAGCGACGCTAAGCAACAGGTTACTCCCGAAGTGCTCAACTATATCCTTAGTCTTCTCGTTATACGTAATGGAGAGGTAACGACAGAGGGAATTAATGAACTAAGAAAGAATATCGATGAAATAGATAATACTCTCATGGAGCTATTGGCAAAGAGAATGAAAGTTTGCCGCGAAATAGGAGAATACAAAAAGGAACATAGCATGACGGTACTACAGACCTCACGCTATAACGAGATACTTGATAAGCGTGGAGCACAAGGCTCTCTCTGCGGAATGAGTCCTACCTTCATAAAGGAAGTGTTTGAGGCTATTCATGAGGAGTCGGTAAGACAGCAGATGGAAATCATTAACAAAGAGTAAAAGGATAAAAAGAATAGTTATGAGAATACTTGTAATGGGGGCAGGCAAGATGGGGAGTTTCTTCCTCGACTTGCTGAGCTTCAACCACGAAACTGCCGTTTTCGAGAAAGACCCGAAGCGTCTGCGATTTACTTACAACACTCTGCGCTTTACCTCGCTCGAGGAGATAAGGGATTTCAAACCCGAACTTGTCATTAACGCCGTTACGGTTAAATACACCATTTCTGCGTTCAATGAGGTATTGCCATACCTACCTGACGACTGCATCCTAAGCGACATCTCATCCGTAAAGACAGGACTTAAAGAGTTTTATGAACATTGTGGTCATAGGTATGTATCCACCCACCCTATGTTCGGCCCTACGTTTGCCAACCTAAACCAATTACAGGAGGAGAACGCCATAATAATAAATGAGGGCGACTACATGGGACGTATCTTCTTTAAAGACCTATATAGCAATATCGGTTTGAATATATATGAATATTCTTTTGACGAACATGACAAGACGGTGGCATACTCCTTGAGTATACCTTTTGTTAGCACTTTCGTTTTTGCAGCCGTAATGAAACATCAGGATGCACCAGGCACTACGTTTAAGCGACACATGAAAATTGCCAAAGGAGTATTAAGCGAAGACGACTATTTGTTGCAGGAAATTCTCTTCAATCCGCACACTCCTGAACAACTGGAAAACATAGAAAAGGAATTGGAAGTACTCCTTGCCATCATTAAGGATAAAGATGCCGAAGGGATGAAGGCGTATCTAACAAAGATAAGAAAGAACCTCGCTACAAACAAATAGATACCCACGGATATGTTAGCATCACTTTTTCTCGGAATATTCACATTCGTACAGCTCAACTGCGAGAACTTTTTCGACTGCGCACACGACTCTTTAAAGCAAGATACTGAGTACATGGCAGAGAGTCCACGCCATTGGAACACGCAGAAATATTGGCAAAAGCTGAGAAATATCTCTAAGGAGATACTGTCGTGCAGCCAGACTAACGAAGAGGGAGCTATGGTTATCCCCGACCTCATCGCCCTCTGCGAGATAGAGAACGACACAGTGATGCACTATCTAACCCAAAGGTCGCCGCTATACAACGCACGGTATAAATATGTAATGACTAACTCGCCTGATGTCAGAGGCATTGATGTGGCACTCATCTACTCACCCATGACATTCAAATTGCTCAACACCTATTCCCTCCGAATAACGCCATTGAAGGGCATGCGCCCTACTCGCGACATTCTGTATGCCGTGGGAAAGGTGGTCAGCGGCGACACTCTGCACGTATTCGTCCTGCATGCACCGAGCCGCTATGCTGGTAAACGGGTATCCACACCTTACCGTTTGGCAACGATGCAGAGGCTTATGCAGTCTGTCGACTCTATACGTGCCATTCACCCAGACCCGAAGATTATAATATCAGGAGACTTTAACGACGAGACGAAAGATAAATCTATTCAATATCTTATAGCCAACAAACTAACTGATATATCAAGCGGTGCAACTGGAAAGAATGGCGCAAAAGGCACATATAAATATATGGGGCAATGGTCGTCTATAGACCATATTCTGATTAGCAACGGCATGGAGCCGCATTTTCTTCGTTGTATCATCAACGACCAGCCTTTTCTGCTTGAAGACGACGATAAGTATAATGGCAAGAAACCATATCGCACATTTCAAGGATATAAATATATCGGTGGCTATAGCGACCACCTGCCCCTCTTGGCAATATTCAATATTGAGCCACGTGATTAGGCTTCGTTCATCTTTGCCATAATAAAAACGCTTGTCGCAATGTTTCTTGCTTTTTATTACATACGTCTTTTCCGCTCGTCAGGTATATCTTTACGATGCGTAAAGAGTATCCTGACATAGCGTAAAGTATATCCTTGTTTTTATTATGCTTATCGATTAATGCTTACCACCCGAAGGCTTTCTTGTCGGCAAGCCATTTTCCCTGTGCCCGCAGCACCTGCTCTATGATGTCGCGTCCTACGCCATATCCACCGTTGGCATTACTTACATATCGGCTTATCTTCTTTATATCAGGACAGGCGTCTGCTGGACAGCACGCACATCCGCAGCGCTGCATAACCTCATAGTCGGGTATATCGTCGCCTACAAATATCACTTCTTCGTCAGAAAACCCACGGTCAGCGATATATTTTTCATACACTTTTATCTTTATCGAGCAGCCCGTAAACAAGTCTTTCACCCCTAACCGCTCGTATCTCAGGCGTATGCTCTCTACATCTGCCCCTGTCATTATTGCTATCTGCAAGCCCTGCTTTACGGCAAGTTGTATGGCATAGCCGTCTTTGATATTCACCGTGCGCATCGGCTCGCCGTCGGGATGGAGCGTTATCGTACTTGCACTTAACACACCGTCTACATCGAACACAATGGCACGTATCTTCTTTAAATCATAGTTTATCATAAGTATTATGCTTTTCTATAGCTTTCGTTAGTTTTTCTTTGCTCTCTCATGAATACTCTTGCTCATCACGTCATAGATAGTCTGTAGGCGCAGATTGTCAGCCAGTAGATTCCGCTGCATATTTATCACATTCTCATCGTAGCGCACGGCAGGACCTGTCTGCGCATCAAGCGGATTTACCATGTGAACCTTACGAGCCGTCTCGTCTATGAGTGGCAGCATTACGCTGAATGGTATATTGTATTTGTCGAGAACCTCGGCAGACATCTCATAACAATGGTTGGCAAAGTTGCAGGCAAACACCGCTGCAAGGTGCAGATGCTTGCGTGCTTCGGAGCTTATGTCGTACACATCGTTGCTCAACGTTTCGGCAAGCTGATATAAAGTCGTGCTGTCTTCATGGCTATTCGCCTCTATAAAGAATGGTATGTGGCTGAAGTCTACCTCGCGCTGCTTAAGAAACGACTGCATAGGATAGAACACGCCATATCTTTCTGCCTTGTTTTTAAACACGTCCATAGCGATGCTGCCTGCTGTATGTACGAAGAGTCCTGTGCGTTTGCCGTTGCACACCGTATTTATTATATCCGTCAGCACACTGTCTTTTAACGAAAAGATATAAAGATCTGCATCGTTTGCTATCTTTTCTACATCGGTAAGTGGCTCTGCCCCTACCCTCTCTGCCAGCATCCTTGCCGACTCTTCTGTACGACTGTACACCTGCACTATCTCATTTCCTGCTCCATGGAGAGCCTTGGCGAGATTTGTGGCAAGATTTCCTGCTCCTATAAATATTATCTTCATGATTTTCTTCTTTATTCAGTAATATGTATCTTATCCCATGGCAAGTCATCCTCATCGTATGGGTTATCCTCCTTTTCGGCATATCCCAAGCCAACAACGGCATACACGGTTTTTCCGTCTGCGACATTTAGTATTCCGCTTGCTGTATCTTCGCATTTCTCGCCATCCGAAAGGTAATATCCCATAATCCTTATGGGGCATGGAACAAGCCCTAACTCTATTGCCTCTGAACATACCACCTGCACCAAGCCTTCGCAATGCTCCTGCAAGGATGCATCACGTACGGGGTCTACAGCTATTGCAAGCAAAAGCGGAGCGTCTTTAAGGCTTTTTGCCCTTCCGTTATCCCGAGCATCTGCCAGTCGAACCATATCTAGGCGGTTGTCCGTTAGATATATCTCGCACGTGTTGTCGGGCATACTGGCTATGGCATAGAGTGCTGCACGCAACAGAGCCTCTACTTTTTCTGCAGGAATTTCCGTATCCTTGTATCGGCAATAGCCACTTGCAACAGCCATTATATTATCTAAATTCATGTTTTTTCGTTACTTTTTCGTTGCAAAGTTAATAAAAGATTATCTTTGCAAATGCAATTATATCAATTATTATGACAGGAGAAATAAGTTTTTTAAGTCGTATAACTAACCTGCTTATACCAAGAAAATGCGCCATTTGCGACAACAGACTTTCTGTTACAGATGAAGCTATATGCACCTTCTGCAACGTAAAACTGCCAAGAACCATGTATCATCTGCATCCTAAAGATAACGAACTGGCAAAACGTTTTTGGGTTCTGCTGCCTATAGAAAATGCTTCCGCCCTGTTCTTTTATGCATCAAAGACAATGTCTACGAGGGTTATCCTGCAGATAAAATATATGCAGAAATGGTCGTTTGCACAGTATTTAGGAAGGGTTTTCGCCAACGAAGCGAAAGACTACGGCTTTTTTGACGGCATCGATGTTATTGTTCCTGTTCCGTTATCACGAGAGAGGGAGGTCGAAAGAGGATACAACCAATCTTATCATTTTGCCTTGGGAATAAAAGAAATCACCAACATTCCCATAGTCAAAGACGCTATTAGCAGAACCTCTTTCAATGGTAGTCAAACACGGAAATCACATCTTGAGAGGCGAGACAACGTGAAAGGCGTATTCAAACTCATATCGTCAGCCAATATCAAAGGTAAGCATATCCTCATTGTTGATGATGTTATCACCACGGGATCTACCATCCTTTCGTGTGCCGAAGAACTCCTGAAAGGTGGCGTAAAATCAATTAGCATAGCCTCTATCGGATATGCCAAACACTTGTAATACGCCATGTTTAACGCCAAAAATTAGACTTATATGGCAAAATTTACTTTTTTCTGTCATATAAGCCACATTTTTAGCCCCCATTTAATCGTTTTTTCCAGTAAAATTAACCAGAATCGCACCACTATTCATTACTTTCACTAACCTATTCCCCCATTTCCCCTCCATTTTATGACAGATCTATGACAGATAATGTAAACATATATTATCCGTCAGCGCATCAACTTGCTGTTATCAAACCACTTACATAAAAT
>CAVKAH010000042.1:0-15007 GCA_963654095.1 Oscillospiraceae bacterium | reverse complement strand
GATATGTATATAATAAGGAAACGAAAGACCAACACAGAACATCATTGAGCGTAATAAATACCTCCAACACATGGAAAAGCACGGTCTCTGCCTCTACGATTTCCTTACATGTACATTAGATACCACACATAATTAGTAATTGCCAATACAGAGAGGCGCATTGGCCAACATAAAAATTATTAGCTTTATGAAAAAGCGTATATTAACTTTTCTGTCAATGTTTGTGCTCGTGGGCATAAACATCTGGGCGGACGACAATCTTGCGAGCTTGGTCAGCAATGCCAGCTCAGGCGGCACCATCACGCTGACGCAGGATGAGACTCTGACCTCTACGGTTACGATTAACAAGAATCTGACCATCGACTTGAAGGGCCATAGTATTACGGCCACCAACTGTCGCGCCTTTCACATTACCGCTGGCGAGGTAAACTTTATTAACACGGGGGGGGTAACAAAAAGCATTTCTTCTGTTGTTGATAACAGCAACAACGCAAACGACTTCCCTAATACATCTTCTGTAATCCGCATAGGAGACAATAGCGGAGATGCCAGAAATGTATCTCTTACTATCGATAAGAACGTAGGAGTTAAGACTGATTATTGTTATGGTGTAACGGTTTTCGGTAGTAAGACAAACGAAACACTTACTGTTAATGGTGCTGTAAGCGTTACAGGTGTATCAGCAGCAATATCTGGTAATGGTAGCAAAGATTTTTGGAACACCACCACAGTAATTAACATTGGCAAAACAGCAGAAATAAAATCAACACAAACTTCTGCTATCTATCACCCACATAATGGTACTCTGAATTTCTATGGTACTATAGCTGAGGGTAGCAACGGTGGTATCGAGGCTAAATCAGGTACTATCAATATCTATGAGGGTGCTGTAATTTACGGAGCCGCAACACAAAATCATACTGCTTGCAACAATGATCCTTCTACAAAGGGCTACGCCATTGCAGTAGTAGGCAATAATAATTATGCAGGTGACGCTACGGTAAACATCAATGGTGGTACTTTCCATAATGCTATTGCCATCTTAGATGATCAAACTAATGTAGATGCTTCAAAGAAAGGTAGCATCGCTATTTCTGGAGGTACTTTCTATAACTGCGGACTTCAAAACTCATATTTAGCAAGCGGATGTTCTGCATTTACAGGCAAGAGCTATGTTACTGTTGGAAAAGCTGCTGTAGCTTCTATTACAGAAAGCAACACTACTTATCAGTATGCCACATTAGAGAGTGCTATCAATGATTATACTAGCGGCTCAACACTCAAACTTCTAAATAACGTTTCTCTCACCTCTACTATTACGATTAACAAGGACTTGGTTCTCGACCTTGCTGGTAAAAGTATTACCGCTACCAACTGTCGTGCTTTCCACGTTACTGCTGGTGATGTGAAATTTACTAATACAGGAACTCTTAACTATATTAGTTCTACTACTGACAGCAATAACAACAAAAGTGTCTTCCCTAGCACATCTTCTGTAATCCGTGTGGGAGACGGAGGAACAACGAAAGACAATATAGATAATAAGACTGCGGTAGCTCTTACTATCGATAAGAACGTAGGAGTTAAGACTGATTATTGTTATGGTGTAACGGTTTTCGGTAGCAAGACAACAGAAACTCTTACTGTTGACGGAATTGTAGACGTTACAGGTGAACAATCGGCAATCGCTGGTAATGGTCTACCATGCCATGCGGGTACAACAATAAAGATTAACGAAGGTGCTCAAATAGCATCAAAGAATGATAATGCTATCTACCACCCACAAGCTGGTACTCTGGATTTTGCTGGTATTATACCAAGCACAAGTAATGGTGGTATCGAGGCAAAATCTGGTACTATCAACATCAAGGAAGGTGCTGAAATTAGCAGAAACGCACAAACAAACCATCAAGCAAATGGTGATGGATGTTCTACAAAGGGCTACGCCGTTGTCGTAGTACAGAACAACTCTTATGCTGGTAAAGCTACGGTGAACATCGAAGATGGTACATTTGATGGTGCTATTGCTATCGTAGATGATCAACAAAATGTGGATGAAGCAAAGGCAGGAAAGATTGCTATTACTAAAGGAACATTCTATAACAGCGGACTTGAAGGCACAAATTTCTTAGCATCTGGAAGTACTTTATATAAGGGTAATAAAGTTGTTACCGTAGGAACTGCGTCTGTAGCTACTGTTACAGCTAATAACACTTCTACTCAGTATGCCACTATAGAGGCAGCTATGAATAGCAATGAATGGGTTAGCGGTTCAACGCTACAGCTAACTAGCGATGTTTCGACAACAACTAGTCGTCAGGTTTCAGAAAATGATTTGATCCTCGACCTTAATGGACATAAGTGGGAAAACACATCTAATGATGTTCCTGCATTTAGAGTTCTTAATAAGAAAGCTAAACTTACGATTAACGACTCAAAACCAAATTCTACAACTGGTTCTATCGTAAGCGATACCGAATATGGTGTAGCCGTAATGTTAGGTGATGCTACTATTAGTAAAAATCCTGAAGTAGATTCAGCAACGGTAGTAGTAAACGGCGGTAAGCTGGATGCTAGGGATTATGCGATATGTGGTAATGGTACATATTACCATACTAATATCATTATCAACGACGGTGAGCTAAAAGGTAAAACTGCTATCTATCATCCACAGTTAAATAGTACACTGACGATTAATAACGGTAAGCTGACTGGTAGCGAGACAGCATTGGAAGTACGTGCTGCAGATCAGGTTACTATCACTGGCGGTACTTTAGAATGTACTGCTGATAAAGAAGAAGTTGTACAGAACGGTAGCGGTACTACAACAATAGGTTATGCTCTATCTATTGCTCAGCATACTACAACGCAGCCTATCAACGTGAAGATCACTGGCGGAACATTTACTGGTCTTAATGCTCTCGGTGTACTTAACCCACAGGGCAACAAGACTGATAACGTTAAGGTTTCTATTAACGGTGATAAATGTGTATTCAAAGCTACTGCAAAAGAAGCTCAAACAGTAGCTGCAGCAGCTGAAGGTCAAGATGCTTCAACTGAAACTGAAACTACAACAATAGGAGGTAAAGCCCTCTACATGGCACATAAGGGTGCTACACTGAATGTATTGGATGGTAAATTCAGCGGTAAGATAGAAAGCTCTACCGATGCTAACATGAACCTCATCGGCGGTTACTACACCGTTAAACCAAACTCTAAAGATATCGCTAACGGATTTAAAGCAGCAACTCCTTCTACTACCGGGACTGGCTATGATTATCAAGTAACATCTCAAATAACTCTACCAACTGGA
Source organism: Oscillospiraceae bacterium (assembly GCA_963654095.1). Lineage (GTDB taxonomy): Bacteria > Bacteroidota > Bacteroidia > Bacteroidales > Bacteroidaceae > Prevotella. The sequence goes on along the minus strand of CAVKAH010000042.1, from coordinate 11,694 downwards.
GATAGTAGTGGAGCTACAACAACATCAACGACGACTGTAGCTACGGTGGATGATGATGTAGCAATCTCTGGAGGCAGCGATACTGCTTCAGAACCTACAGAAACAGAAAGGAAAGCTGTTACTGAAGCAGTTACAGAGAACACTGCAGTAACTACCGATACCCCTAACACTGGCGATGCTATTAAGACAGATACTGACAGCGACGTATTGAACGATTTGATAGCAGCTGCAGTAGAAGCAGGAGCTATAACAGAAAGTAGTACATCAGGAGGTGATACAACAGGTGGTGGTACAGGTGAAACAGGTACAAGTACAAGTACAACTAGTAAAACAGCAGCAGACGTTAAAGTCGTAACCAGCCTTAGCATCAACTTGAAAAAGGCAAGTGTGAGCACTACAGGTGATGCAGGTAGTACCCAAACAACTACCGTTACCAAGATGGTGTTTGACATCAAGCCTGTTGCTACAGCGTTTGTAGACTCTAAGCCAGTTGCATCCGTAACTGTTCCTAACGAACAAATCACAAAAAAGATTAAGTTCCGCTTACCTGTTGATAAGAGCATAGAAACTGGCAGATACATTGAAGTTACCCATACACCAGATGGCTCAAACACTGAGGAAAAACTCGGTTTGTTCCAGGTACTGTCAACAGCGACAACAGCAAATAACACAGGTGACAACACAGTAAGTTCTAGTGGAAGCGTCACAAACACAGATGATGGCGACAAGTACATCGAAATAGAGCGCAAGGGCTTCTCTGAGTACGCATGTACGGTAAGCAACATAGCAGCAAATTCTGCAAAGGAAATGACAATATATAGAGCAGGCTTAGAAGAATCAAAGAGTTTTATAGAAAGTTCTACTTGGGAAAAAGTTCTTAAGGAAACTCCTAATGCTTTAGCTATTATTCCTTATTCTGACGTAAACCAAAAATTTGTTGTTCCAGAAACTGATAATGCTAATAATACAAAAACCTTGCAGAATGTTATCATAGAATACTCTGCTAATGGCACTGATGATAAGATTTACAAATGTCCAAAACTTGTACTTACTGACAAGAAAGAATTCTATGCTCCTGTAAAGTTTACTGCAACCGCAGGTTCGTACACACGTACAACTAATAGCTTAGCTGAGACAAATAATGCAGAGAATCAGGAAGTGGCTAATACAGGAACAGCCCAGAGCTACAACTCTGTATGTCTACCATTCGCAATAAAGGCATCCGACTTTGGCGAGAATGCGAAGCTTCTTCTTTTCTCTATTTACAATCCAGACAAAAAGGTTGTAGGCTTCACATCTACTACTGAGGTTCCTGCTGGTACACCATGTATCGTTCTTGCAGACAATAATCTTCAGAGAGAGATTAAATTCGAGAACACCGAGATCTGCTGCGAGCCTAACAATAGTGGTAACATGAAGGGTACATTCACATTGACATCAGAGTATGGTAAAGATCCAAATTACTTGTCTGTCAATAATCAAAACATGTTCCAGAAATTGGCAGATAAGCTATACCCATTCCGTTCATGTCTGTACTTGAAGACCACTAACGAAACGGGAGTAAATAACGCTCCTATGAACATTGTAATCTTGGACGAGGAGGCTACAGGTATTAAGAACGTAGTGAACAAGACGATATCTGATGGAACGTTCTATTCAATCAATGGCGTTAAGATGGGTACAAGTTTCGACAAGTTGCCTAAGGGTATATATCTGTTCAACGGAAAGAAGATCGTAAAGAACTAAAAACAACAAAACATGAAGAAATATATTAAAGCAGACATAAAACTCATAGGTATAGAAACTACCAACTTGATGGATTTTAGTGCTTCGATAGGCAAGGACGATTCTCCTGGTACCAATGCCCCTGCATACCAAGGCTCATCAACCTCCATCTTCGGCGACGAGCTAAAGTCGGAGAGTTCATCAGGATGGTCGGGAGTATTCTCATCAGATGATGTACAAGGTAGTTTTGAGGAGTAAGTATCTCATATTAACACATTAAGCATACTATCAAAGAGGGTGCAGAAACATTTTAAGTTCTGCATCCTCTTTTCTTTTTCTCATTTCAATACGAAGATTAGGTTTTCGTTAATATACAATAACTTGCGGGGCGCAAGGTTAAAATGTTTTAAGGGGAGTTTACAAAATGGCGGAAACAGCGTCTTTATTCATATCTTCGTACACGAAATGATAACATAGAAAGGAAAATTAGATTATGAACAAGAAAATTTTTATTATGACCGTTGCTGCAGGATGCCTAATGATGGCAAGCTGCGCAAGTAAGAAGGATTTGGAAAACTGCCAGAATGAGAATAAGGAACTGACTCGCAACTATCAGGACTCTAAAGAACAGCTCGCAGCAAGTAAGGCTCGTGTGGCAAGTCTCGAAGACCAACTGGCACAGTCGAAGAAAGACTATGCTGCTCTGCAGAGTTCCCTCGACAAGAGTTTGGCTAATGCTGGACAGAACAATATCAGCATAGAGAAGCTCGTTGACCAGATTAACGAGTCTAACCAGTATATCCGCCACTTGGTAGAGGTAAAGAGTAAGAGCGACTCTCTGAACATGGTACTTACCAACAACCTAACTCGTACTTTGACAACGGACGAGAAGAAGGAAGTGGATGTGCAGGTATTGAAAGGCGTGGTGTATATCTCTCTTGCCGACAACATGCTGTATAAGAGCGGTAGCTACGAGATAAACGACCGTGCTGCACAGACGTTGGAAAAGATTGCTAAGATCATCTCCGACTATAAAGACTATGATGTTCTCATAGAGGGTAACACCGACAACGTGCCTGTAAACAGCTCTGCTGCTTCGATGAAGAATATCCGTAACAACTGGGATCTCTCCTGCTTGCGTGCTTCGAGCGTTGTTCAGGCTCTGCAGAACGACTATGGCGTAGACCCTAAACGCTTGACGGCAGGTGGTCGTGGTGAGTATAACCCGCTTACTAACAATAGCTCTGAGGTGGCTAAGCAGCGTAACCGTCGCACACAGATTATCATCACTCCAAAGCTCGACCAGTTTATGGACTTGATAGATAAGGCTCCAGAGGAAAAATAAACATCGTTTTTACACGAATATCCAATAATTAACCACGAATTTTCATTAATTTTTTCTTGTAAAGGTTGATATTGCCAAAGAAAATTTTATGAAAATTCGTGGTTTATTTGTGCCCATTCGTGTTAAAAATAAAAGATAATCATGGATATTCGTGTAGAGAAAAGATGTATCTTTGTGGCATGAAAAGAAGAATAACTGTGATTTTGCTGTCGCTGATGACGGCTGTGGGCTGCGCTGGACAGACGGAGGGGACGCAATATAAGCGGTATCATGGCGACGGGATAGACGACGTGCTACAGTATACTCCTATGGCGGCATCGTTTCTGCTTAAGGCTGTGGGTGTGAAAGGGCGCAGTTCGTGGGAGCAGAGGATATACAAGTCGGGAACGTCGTTCGTGCTCTGCGCTGGCTCTACATACTTGCTGAAGCACTCTATCCATAAGATGCGCCCCGACGGCACGGACAACAGGTCGTTCCCCTCTGGGCATACCGCCGTGGCGTTCTGCGGTGCTACGGTGCTGCATAAGGAGTTTGGGAAGACGTGTCCGTGGATTAGCGTGGCAGGATATACCGTGGCGACGATCACCGCCGTAGACCGCGTGAGGCGCAACCGCCACCACTGGGAGGACGTGGCAGCAGGGGCAGCCATCGGCGTCCTATCGGCGGAGGCGAGCTACTGGATAGTGGACAGGATTACGGCAAGGTGTAAGAGGAACAAAAAAGGTATTGATGGCACACCCCAGGAGGAGGAGCAGAGGGTGCAAATCGGCGTTGCTCCGAACGGACTGGCTATGGTTATAAAATTATAACCACACTCTAAGATACAGAAAGCAAATCAGCGCAGTAGGTTCATTCCTACTGCGCTGAATCATTAATATATAGAGAGCTTTGTGTTATTCAGCAAAGAATTCGCTTGGAGGTGTGGTTGTCGATGACGACGAGCTACCCCAAGGAGTGTCCGTGGTAGTGCTACCACCACCGCTGCTGCCACCTCCAATACCGATAGAACTAGAGCCATCGGAGTCGGTACTCCACATATCCTCTATCTGTTCTGTTGTCTTGGAGGCAAAACATATACCTGACTCAAGATCCAGATGCATAGTTTCGATATGCGGAGCTTGGTATCTTTTCTTGTTTGTCTTTTCTATAACGTTCATTATACTATTAAATATATGGCGTGTTCTTAATCCACGCATTATTTGATTACTACCTTAGTTACCTTGTCTCCACGCTTTATGATGTTGACACCCTTGCGGAGCGAGTTGGTGATGCTACCATTAGCATCATAAACCTTAGCATTGGCATCGTTATCAAGGGCGTTGAGAGCATCGATGGCTGTAGCTTCTCCGTCCTCAGTAATCCTCAGAGAGCTTGCCTTAGCACCAGCCTCACCGCTTACGACATAGCCACGGAAGCCCTTCACCTTAATTCCAGTAGTGCCAGAATATTTGTCGGTGAGCCAGAACTTATCGTTGGCGATGAAGTAAGTGTTACTTGGCAGGGTGGTCTCTACATAAGATCCAACGAGATGTCCGTTAACATCCGCAGCCTCGGCATTAAGAACCTCGGTAGGTTCTGATGCGTTGAGCGAGATGGTAGTACCCTTCTTACGACTGCGCAAGAGCACTGGGCGACCTGCTTCTACCGTGCCTGTAAGCTCGGTGATAGTGAGGTTGTCGCCACTGATGTCGGTAACCTCGTAAATCTTATAGTATTCGTTGATAGAGGCATCGATAGCATAAGGCAGACAGAGCGTAGCCCATGTGTTGTTCATCGTGCGACTGTACGTAGCAGAAGCTGCGGTGAACGGCTTGTCAGCCTTAAAGTCGAGACCATCCACAAGCTCGAGTTTGTCGGCAGAGAATGGGTCATCCTTTGTTCCATCGCCGTCAATCTCGTGCTTCGTTTCACCTATATAATAATAGTAGTCCTCAAACTTGCTCTGCACATCAGTATTTTTTATCGTAGAGTTGTTGGTAAGAACGTATGCGGTATATGGCTGTACGTCTGCCTCGTCGGTAGCGACAACGTTCCACAACTTGGTATCATCGTTCATCAACAACAGCTTCTGGTCTTTGGCATCGCTACCAGATATGGTCTGTATGTTACCATATAGCGAATAGCCATTACCACTAACGTATGTGTTGCGGACAGGAGTTACAGGTACGCTAACTGCATCATCGGCAATCTGCATAGTAGTAACTTCGTCTTTTGTCTTTACGACGTATGGCACGTTAGCATAAAGCTTTGATGTGCGGGTGAAGTAGAGTTGTCCGTCCTTAGTGCCGTCGTAGTTCAGACCATAAGCTCTAAATCCTGTTGGCACGTGGCTTACCGTAAATGGCAAAGTCAGCGTGGTGTAGGCGTTAGGTGTGAATGTACGACCGAAGGTTACCTTGTTGGCGGTGAATGCCTTTGGCACATCGTTATCGAACTTATCCGTGAGATAGTAGTCGGAACATACCATTGAGCCTTCCTTACCACATACCACGTTGGTCTGCTCGCTACCAGCCAGCGATGCTGGAGCATAGAGCAGTGCCTCCTTACGTACACCCAACTTAAGGACATCGCTCTTGAGCGAGTCGCACTCAGATAGGTCTACCCAGTGGAGATTGGTATTGTCGGCGAACGCACCTTCGTCTATCGTGGTGAGCGTAGATGGCAGCGCCACCTGCTCGAGGTTGGCAAGAGCCTTCGTCTCGTTACTGCTCAAAGAGGTTATCTTGGTCTTAGACAAGATGTCGAGGTTAGTAAGCTCTGGGAAGTTCTTAAACCATCCGTCGACCTTAGTGATACTTGCCAGGTCGTCTTCATCGGCAATGGCCTTGCTACCGAAGGCACGGAACTGCTCAATGTCGTTGAAGCCAGTGGCTATCTTATTGGTATGGCTTGTTACCTCGCTATCCTGAGCATAGTCGTTGGCAAGGTGCGACCTGATAAACATTCTCTGAACCTTGCGGTCGTCGTTGCCCACCTTGTCGGTAAAGGCATCGCTATCGAACGAAGGCTTCTTCTCGCAGAGGAAGATGATATCCTCGAGCTTGCGACACTCACCGAGTGCGTCGTCGTCGATATATGTGGTCTTGTCGCCAATGACAAGGCGTTTGAGCGATGCCATATCGTAGCAAGCCTCGTAACCTATCTTGGTGGCGAGCTTTGGCATAATCACCGTTTCGAGGTTGTCGCACTTCCAGAGCATGTCGCTAGGCACTTCGTTATCTTTTTCTATCTTGCAGTTGTCGCCTTTCAACTGGAAGTAGATGTTGTCAACCTTCAGTTCGGCATCATAGAGGTCGAGATATTTGAGGTTCGTGGTGTATACTGGCTGTGCCCAGTCAGGTTCACGACCACCGAGATAGCGTATCAGGGCAAGGTCTTTACCACCGAGAGGACCGCTGATCTTCAAGCCTGTAATCTTGGAGAAGTCGCCACTTACGGCTTCTACATCGGCACCGAGCATAGTGAACTTAGCGTTGAGCGAGTCGCCGAGAGTATTAATCTCAGTCAGCGTAATCTCTCTTATGTCGACGCGAGGTGAGCGATAGCCCTGGATATGATCCTTATACTGTGCCCATTCTGTGCGATATAATTCCTCGCTGCCCTCCGTTACGTAGACTACGAAGTCTTTTGGCAGGTCGTTGAGAGCGTCCTCCTCGATCTTCGGAACGTACATTCCGAAGGCGTTGATGGTATGTAGCGATGAGCAACCCTTAAAGGCATCCTTGGAGATGCTTGTCAGGAACATTGGCAACGACATCTCTTGCAAGCCCTTCATATCGGTGAGCGACTTGTCGGCGAGCTTGGTTACGCTACTGTAGATTAGCTCGTGGAACTTATTAACATCACTGTTGCCATTCACCCATCCCGTGATGTCAGTAGCTTTCATCAGGTCGAAAGGTGAGAAGATGTGCTGCTTCTTCAGGGCTTCTACTACGGCAGGGTCGGCGAAGTTGGATACCACGCTATCGCTGACTGCCGTGAAGCCAGTCTTCATAGTATAGGAATCCATACAGCCGTATGGGGTGATGAGCACGTTGAAGTGTTCCTCCTCCTCTGTCGAACGTACATATTCGAAGTCTCCTCTGTGGGAACTTGCTATATCACGCATAGCAAACGCCTCGTAATTGAGCTTAGGAGCGATCTTGCCGAGCATGATTAGAGCCACTTTATTGTCAGCCTCACCGATTGCATCGTCTTCGATCTCTTGCATGTTATCACCCACTACAAGGTATTTCAGGTTGGTACATCCACGCATTGCGTGTTCTCTTATCTTGGTAGCAGTCTTAGGCAGGATGAGCGTTTCGAGCTGGGTAAGACCGAAGAACATATTCAGGTCAACGTAGTTGTCCTTGGTTATGTTATTGTTAAGGATAATCTGACCGAACCAAGTGGTTTCGTAGTTGTCGCGATTGTATGTGTAGTCGCTTGCCTTGAGTTCTGCTTCATACAGGTCGAGGTATTTTAGATGACCTACGGTAGGCTCGCAGTCGTCTACATCACGACCTCCCATATAGCGGATGACACCGATGTCGCGACCATCGATAGGACCGATGATGCGCAAAGAGTCATACTGGGCGTAGTTGCCACGGAGGTGGTTGTCGTAAAGGACATTATCCGTGTATTCGTAGGTGAGACCTAACTTCTCGGCAAGTGTACCTGCCTTTTCGAGAGTAACGACCTTCAGACCACGGCGATGACCAACAGCGTTGATGTGGTCGGCAACGTCAGACCATGTGGTCTTATATTTATCAACTACAGAGTCTGGCACATAGATGATGTAATCATCGGGCAGTCCTTGGAATACCTTACTTACATCGATACATGCAGGCACAGGGTTCTTCATGATGAAGCTATTGATGCCACTACCCGTAAAGGCATTCGCCTGGATGGAAGTTACGTTGGCAGGTATCGTGAGGTTACGGAGCAGACTGCAATCCTTAAAGGCTTCCGTCTCTATAGAGATGGTGCTGTCGGGCAGCATGATAGTCTGTAACGACGTACAACCGCTGAACATACCATTATAAATAATGCGCAGACCGCATGAGCCAAAGGCACGGAACTCGTCGAACGACTCGATATCCTTGCCCTTAAACAAGGTCTTCAATGCTTCAGGTGTAGCTCTTGTGGCATCTACATGGTCGAAGTTAGTGCCGTCGTTTAGCTTCGTAAGGAAGCGGTATGGGTGGAGCAAGATGTCGCCAACCTTTTCGTCGAGTGGTTCGAAGAAACATGGAGCGAACTTATCCTTATATTTAACCCATGCAGTGTCGGCGAGGAAGGCTTCCTCCTGGTCGAGACAGAACTTGATACGTAGGTTTGGAGTATCGTCAAACACACCATTGCCGAGAGCAAACTGGCTTGGACTCATACTCTCGGTATGGTTAGAACCTACCGTAACCTGATAGATGAGGTTCAAGTCCTTGAAGTTAGGGCAGTGGGCAAATGCTGAATCCTGAAGAGCTACATCAAAGCCCGTGTAAACCTTGGCGATATTAGTGTGCGTATCGCAGATGTCGAGGGTCTTAAGAAGTTTATTGCCCTTGAAAGCTCCAGCCTTTACGTAGTCGAGCTTATAGTTATTGAAGTTACCAACATCGTTTATCAATGCTGCGAGACCGTCGTTGTTGCTTGCCTGCAAGTCGTTATCGTCGGGTGCATAGATCATGAGGTGGTCGATGTCGTGGGTAGACACGGTGTGGCGCAGAGGGAGCGTATTCTTGTCGTATGCCAATGCGTAGTGGCAGCTCCACTCCGTTGAAAAGCGGTTGATAGCAAGGCTCTCCGTAACAAACATATTCTTATACTTAGACCAGTACTCATCGTCTAAGAACTCCTGCAGTTCCTCTTCGCCAACCTTAATCTTAATCTTCGTGGTGTCAACTCCAGCGAAGATGTCGCCCATAGGTATGAAGTTGTCAGGAGTGAGTCCCTTATACGCATGGTTTGAACTGTGTGCGCCAGTGGTATAGTTGACGAGGTCGAGCAGCTCGAAATTATCGCAGCCAGAGAACATTCCTTCAGGCAAGACAAGCGTAAGTCCCTTGGCAATAGAGCGAGTGCTCTCGCCGAAACGCTCTTGGAACTTAACAGTCTTCAGATTTTTCTTATTATGGAAAGCATCAGGAACCATTGCTACGGTTTGATAGTCGCCGTTGCCATCACCTGGGTCATTATATATAGTTACCGTTTCCTGGTCGTTAACCTTACTGATATACATACGTGGAACGTTGGTAACATCCTCCGTAGACAGCCATGTACCATTCATGTTATAGGTGGCTGGACGCTCGAAATGCTTCTTTGTGCGGTTAGCTATATAGTTGATAGGCACACCTGTAGATTCTGTATTCAGACCAATTATTACTGCAGCATCAAGTGCAGCAAGAGAATAGAATGTACTCCAATATATGATTTGACCTGCAGCTGCTGAGCCTCCTACGCCCTCCACTAAATTTATCATTGGCACATATATATATGCCAAATTATCTAATATATAATCGCCAATAAATTGCTGGAAAGCACTTGCCGTTCCTGCTTCAATAGCATCACCTACTACAGCCATGGCACTACCAACAGCATTTGCACCTGCCCAGTATGCCGTTGCAACTTGTGCTGCTATGATGGCTGCATTCCACCAAGAAGCTTTCATGCTAACGACCTGACTGGCAGAGACGTCGTTCATAACGTTGGAAGCGTAATCGTAGGTTACGCCGTTGCGCTCCTTTACGCTCTTGTCAACTGGCAGGAAGTCGCATGATACGATATAATCCTTATACTGACTCCAGTTAGGGTCGGTGATATAGTCGTTGTAGTATTCTGGCAATACATAGATACGGAAGTCCTTTGACACTCCGTCAAAGACATGCTCTCCGATGAACACCTGTGATGGTTTGATACCCACATATTTGTTAGTGCCCTTGGTATTGAGCATAAACATGTGGAGCACCTTCAGGTTGGAGCAACCTTGGAATGTGCCATTAGGGATAACAAGCGTGAAGTCGGTAATCGTATTGTATGTGGTTGCTACGATATCCTCAAACTTTATCTCCTTGATACACGTCTGGTTCTGGAAGCCACTTGCCGAGAGGGCTAACGTCTTGTAGTGGTTTGGATAAGTCTCACCAATGTCGCTATAAAGCTTCATCACACCATTCTCGTCATTGATTTTGTCGGCGTTGACACCGCTGGCAAGCATATAAACGACATCATCATCTTGGTTATAAACAAGTATCTTGGAAGGAGAGAAATTGCGCAACGAGGTTGACAGGGATGCAAGTTTAGCCTCCATCTCTGTGTTGTTGCCGCTGTTATAACGTGTCTGACCATCGGCAGAGGTGTAATAAGAATAGATGACACCATCCTCTGTATAATCGGCAGCACCGAAGTCGCCCTCGTAGATCAAATCCTTATATTGTTTCCATCCGTATGTGTCGTCGCTCTTGAAAGCATCCAACAGGTCGCGTGGAACATAGATCTTCACATTATCACATCCTGCAAAGACATCTTTGCCGATAGGCAGGTTCTTAGGATAGAGATACTCTGCATGGTCTTTACCTTGGTCGGAATAAAGGGCAATGTTGAAGCCTGCAAGGTTCTTACAGTTGGCAAAAGCGGAGTCGCCAATAGCTATCTGGAAGTCTTGGCTGGCACGTTTACCAGACTTAGTTATCTCCTGGAACTTAACCTGCTTGATATTCTCCTTGCCCTTGAATGAGCTTGCCCATATCTTAGTGGTGTTATAGTCGTAGGTCTGACCTATATCCTGATAAATCCAAAGGGTGTTGTTGTTGTCTTTGTCATTGATATAGCTGTCGTCAGCACCAATAACGTGTACCTGATGTACGTTGCCGTTCTTAACTATCGAGCCTGTCTTGTCGCAGTTGCGGTCGTAAGCATAGCGTGCGCCGTACTCTGCGTTGACATCCTCGGTACGCATAGAGGTAACAGGGACAAGATATTTCTTGTACTTGCTCCATGCGTCATCATTGCAGAACTCATCATAGTATTCTGCATCTACATAAACTTTAGCGTTAGGGCAGTTGGCAAACATATTGTCGCCAGCAGGGCGCACATCGCTTGGACGGAGCATAACATCGTGGTCGTCGCCAGCGAACATGTGGTAGTACATCTTCAAGGACTTGAAGTTGCTACCAAAGGCGTAGTCGTTGATGGTCATGTTTATCCATCCGCAAGCCTTTGTTCCTGCGAGATTACTTACGTTATCCCAGAAATATAGCTCCTCTGCGCCATTGACGCTTTCTATCACAGTGTTGAAATAGTCGCTACCAGAGCTACCGATATCGACACAAGCATAGTATGTTCCTTGTCCAGAGGTGGAAACTCCCGTGATGTGAGTCTCGGTAACGGACTTGCCATCTACGGTAACCTTCTTGCCAGTTACCTCATATTGCAGTCCGCCCTCGTTATATTTAGTCTTGGTAACGTCGCCAGTCTTGTCGTAGCCACGAACAAGTCCTGAGTAGTTGCCGCTCTCAGCATGTATGGTGATGGCTCCCGTGCTTTGGTCAACGTCGCAGTTGTCTATCGTCGTGCTGTTGTCTGTCATATAGCCGACGACACCACCTACATAGTTGTTTCCCCAAACGGTAGAAGGACCAATAGTGGTG
>CAVKAH010000041.1:0-15422 GCA_963654095.1 Oscillospiraceae bacterium | reverse complement strand
ATGTGAAGACTTCTAAACTTCCATTCAATAAGGTTTCTTATCCCGAACTGGGGTAAATCTTACCCTATAGCAATAACTCTTTATCTATTTTGCTTTTCGCCTCAATATCGTTAGCGAGACGCCGAGGCTTAATATAGTAATAACAACACCTACCACCCAATAAGCCACCCCATCAAAACTCTGCGACGAAAGGAACGCTAATGCTCCGAGCGGCAGCTGTAACAATGCCACACACATTACGCTGCGAGACATTCTGTATCCATACCTGCACCTCGTATAAACGGAGAGCATAAAGAAATCTATTATAGAGGTAATGAGCAAAGCCCATCCCGTGCCTGTAAGTCCGAACAACCAGTACATTACTCCAACAAGCACAAACACAACCACGGCATACGCACCCTCAAGAAAGAGGAACGACCTCGAATCGCCCTTTGCCAATGCCATATACGAAAGCGGCAACTTTAATGCCCTCATATACATAGCGAGCACCGTAATCTGTGTCATCGTTAGCACAGCGCAGAACTTACTACTAAAGAGCAACGGCAACACTACAGGCAACGCTACGATAAAGGCGGTGAGCATTGGAGAAAGCAGCACGAGCGACACTTCTATCTGTCTGTTCACCACATTGTTCTGCTCCCTTATATCATCAGGGGCTACAGCCGACAGTCGCGGAAAATAGTCGGTCTCCATAGCCGAAAACACAAGACCGCCATACACTATCGTTATCGTATAGCCAGCATTGTAAAGTCCCACAGTGTCGAGATTACCCAAATTGTTCAGCAGCAGCCGTATCAAGAATTCCGCTCCGCTGCCAAACACCCCAGCCAGAACGAAGGCTACGCCAAGCGTTATTATCCCCCTGCCCCTACGAAGATAATCTCTGCGCAAGGATATCCTCATCGGAAATCTCCGCAACGAATAATACATCGTAAACAACATCTGCGATAACGACAGCAAGAGGAAGGAGGGGATTATGCCGTCGGTGCCATAGAGATAAAACAGCGGCACGCTTATCACCAATGCCGCAGCAACATTAAATATCGACGACACTGCCAACTGGCGCAACATCCTAACGCCTTTCATCACCGCCAGCTCCCCCGTAATTATCGCCATCATGCCTATTACGGGGGAGAGCATTACGAAAGACCACGTATGCGAGTAGTTGCCAAACATAATATAGCTCAACACTCCGCTCAACAATGCACAAACAACCATACCAAACAATGCCGCAGCAAGGCTCAGCGAGCGTATCAGCTTAACGGTTTCCGTCAGTCGGTCGGTATCCTGCGCATCATCATAGCTCTCCGACACACGCTTCACACCGCTCATCGACAGCCCCATGCCCGTAAGGTTTGACATCAGCGTAGAGGCGCTATTATATAGCGACACCAGTCCCATGCCCGCAGGACCGAGGATAAGAGCCACAAATTTGTTCCTAATAAGCCCTATCAGAACATTAAGCACCTGCACTCCGCCAAAAACGCCTGTGTATTTCAAGGCATGTCGAAAACTGTTTTGCTTTTCGTCTTTCATATATTAATAGTTACCAATGTCTTGAACGAAAAAATTATTATAATATTGCATTACATTATGTAAAAAAGCAGTATTTTTGCACTATGTATCAAGATAACACAAAAGTAAATCCGCTAATCAGCTTTGTCATAACGTGCTTTCAAGAGCCAGCCACCCAAGTGGCAGAATGTATCGACAGCATCCTCAAGCTCTCCCTCAGAGACGAGGAGAGAGAAATAATTGTCGTTGACGATGGGTCAAAAGAGTGCGTTCTGCAAGACCTAATGCCCTTGGCAGACAACATAACATATATCCGCCAACGAAGCTGCGGCATTGGAGCTGCACGCAACACGGGGCTACGCATGGCTACAGGCTCTTATATTCAGTTTATCGACGGCGAAGACAAACTCATAAGCGAGGCTTACGAACACTGCATAGACATCGCCAGATACAACGAACCCGACATCGTAATCTTTAATTCGAGCAACAACAATCAGGGCAAGAACGACTACAAAGGCGAAGAACCTACCGACGGCTCCGAGTTCCTACGCAACAACACGCTGCAAGCCTCCCCCTGGGGCTACCTATTCAGCAGCCGAATACTCATCGACCTACGCTTCACGCCTGGCGTCTATGCCGAAGAAGAAGAGTTCACCACCCTACTCTTCCTGCGTGCGGAAAAGATTTACAGCACCTCATCCGTGGCTTATTACGACCGCAACGACAGAGAGGAGCATATCGACCGCAACGACAAGAAGCTCGTAATGAAGCGATTGAGCGACATGGAGAGTATTCTGCTGCGCCTTAACGACCTATCCACCGCCATGTCGGTGATAGACCGCACAGCCATGCAGCGACGCTTAGCACAGCTCACGATGAACTATATCATCCACATCATCCGTTGGACACGCTCTGCCCGACAGCTCGACGCACGCATCGAGACGCTTGAGGAGCATGGTTTGTTCCCTCTGCCCGACAAGCGATACTCAAAGAAATACTTTATATTTAATAAGCTGAGCAGAAGCTCTCTCGTAAGAAAGCTCCTCAACAAGGTGCTCGGATAATCGGTAAGACACTTGGATAATCGGTCGAATAGTCGTTCGGATAATCTGTAAACTACTCGGATAATCAGTCGAACAGTTGTTCTGGACTGTCGATAAACGTTGTTGCGCCATTCTCAAGCAGGAAATCCCTGTCTCTAAATCCCCACAACACACTGATACACGGTATTCCAACATTCTTTGCCGTGTTTATATCAACATCGCTATCACCCACATAAACGGCATCCTCCTTGCCTATTCCGAGCAAGCGCATTGCCTCCAGCACCGTGTCGGGAGCAGGCTTCTTACGAATATTCTCACGCTCTCCGATAGCCACGCTTACGTATTCGCCAAAGAAATGGTGTACCAGCTCCTGCGTGGCATCATAAAACTTGTTGCTCACCACAGCGATATTCTTCCCTTCAGCCTTGAGCCTCCTCAACATATCCACTACGCCAGGATAAGGTTTCGTGGTGTCGAGACCATGCTCCAGGTAATGCTTTCTGAACGTGGCATACGCCTCATCGAAGAGCGGATTGGCATCTCCGCCCTCTATAGCACGCTCCATAAGTTTCCTTACGCCATTGCCTACAAATCGGCGCACGTCTTCTACAGAATGTTCTGGCAGTCCTACCGAGCGCAGAGCATAGTTTGTACTTGCTGCCAAGTCATCGAGAGTGTTGAGCAGCGTACCGTCTAAATCAAAAATATAACTCTTGTAATCCTTCATTTCTATTGATTTATAGAGTTGCAAAATTATCTATTTTCATCAAGAAAACAAACCCAGCAATGGGAAAAACCATTTTTATTAGTAACTTTGCACTACATTTTATATAATACGAACTCATTATGGCAAGAAAAAAGAAACCATTACCTATATTAGAGAATGTAACTATCACCGACTGCGCTGCCGAGGGAAAAGCCTTGGCAAGGGTAAACGACATGGTGGTGTTTGTACCTTTCTGCGTGCCAGGCGACGTGGTTGACCTGCAAGTAAGGAAGAAGAAGCACAGCTACTGCGAAGCTGAGGTTATACGTTTCATAAAGAAAAGCGACATCAGGCAGGAACCTTTCTGTCAGCACTTCGGCATCTGCGGAGGATGCAAGTGGCAGTCTCTGCCCTACGAGAAGCAACTTGAGATGAAGCAGCAGCAGGTGTTCCAACAGCTCACAAGGATAGGAAAGGTAGAGTTGCCTGAGTTTTTGCCTATCTTAGGCTCCGTAAAAACACGTGAATATCGTAACAAACTGGAGTTCGGATGCTCCAACAAACGATGGATGACACGTGAGGAAATAGCCACAGGAGAGCCTGCTGGAGAGATGCGAGCCATAGGTTTTCACATCACGGGGGCTTTCGACAAGATCCTGCCTATAGAGAAATGCCACCTCATGGATAATCTTCAGAACGAGATAAGAAACGCCATTCGCGACTATGCCATAGGCAACGACCTCACGTTCTTTGACCTCCGACAGCAGGTTGGACTACTCAGAGACGTGATGATACGCAACTCCAACACTGGCGAGTGGATGGTTCTCGTACAGTTCCACTACGACGAGGAGGGCGACAACGAGCGTGCCATGGGGCTTATGCAGCATCTTGCCGACACCTTTCCTCAGATAACATCATTGCTATATGTAGACAATCAGAAATGCAACGATACATTTGGCGACCTCGACATCAGCGTGTTCAAGGGCAACGACCATATCTTCGAGACCATGGAGGGACTAAAATTCAAAGTAGGTCCTAAGAGTTTCTATCAGACAAACACCGAACAGGCATATCACCTCTATAGCGTGGCACGTCAGTTTGCACAGCTCTCTGGCAACGAAGTGGTATACGACCTATATACGGGCACGGGCACTATTGCCAATTTCGTGGCAAGAGAGGCAAAGAAAGTTGTGGGTATAGAATATGTGCCAGAGGCTATCGAAGATGCCAAGGTTAACTCTAAGATTAACGGAATAGATAACACACTGTTCTATGCAGGCGACATGAAGGACATCCTGAACGATGATTTTATAGCCCAACACGGTAAGCCCGATGTTATCATCACCGACCCACCACGTGCTGGCATGCATCAAGACGTGGTAGATACTATACTCCGTGCAGAGCCTCAACGCATTGTGTACGTGAGTTGCAACCCTGCCACACAGGCTCGCGACCTGCAGTTGCTCGACGTTAAATACAAGGTTTCTGCCGTTCAGCCAGTGGATATGTTCCCACATACTCCACACGTAGAGAACGTTGTAGTACTGGAAAAGAAATAGTATATATATAGAATAAACAGACGAGCGGACAAGTAGACTATACGATATGGTAATCAGTCTATTTGTCCGCTCTGTTGTTTATTGTTATCAAGTTTACTTTACATCAATAATTCGTGGTTCATTTATGATATTAATATGGTAACACGAATATCCAAGAATATTAATTCGATGAATTATTCACGTTGAAAGAAAAGATTTCTCTTAGGGAATTTATCCCCATAGTCTTTTCTTAACTGCTCAAAAAGCCGCATTGTGTCGTTAGAGAAGCCATGCCCTTTCCACGTGCTTGTATTGGTTATGAGTATCCAACACTCACCATCGGGATAGCGCAACACAAGGGCACTGGTGCCTGAGAGCGACCCTGTTCTTATCCAAGGCTTACCTTTCGGACAGTAGTTCCAGCCCAAAGAGAAATCATGGTCTGGCATCTCACGTGTCATCAGCTCTACCGACTGCCTGCTAAGTATATCTTTCACACCAGGCAATAGGTCAATAGAAGCTACCAAACGACTAAGTTCTGCTGCCGAAGCGCACCATCCGCCTGCCCCTTTGAGGTTAGGTATGTCGTTCTCGCCATAACATTTCTCAACCATTCTGCCACTGTTGTTATATTCGTAAACAGGCTCCGACCCTTTGTGCATATAATATTTCACCTCGTTTTTACGGCGGTCTTTCTCGTAGTTGCCTGCAATATGGAAGTCGTAACACCCAGCTGGTTCAAACACGTTCTTACGCATATAGGCTTCGTACGACATACCTGTCTTCTTCTCAATAATCATAGATAGCAGCATATAGCCCACGTTGCTATATCGTTTTGCCGTGCCAGGAGTGTAACCGAGTCGGCGTTTCAGCAATATGCGTGTAAGGGTGCGGTTGTCTGGAGGTGTCTGCAAATGGTTCTGCATCATAATGTAGCGGGTAGAAAACATAGGGTCGCCAGCTCCCGTAGTGAACCCTGCCTTATGCCTAAGGAGGTGCTCCACGGTGATTGTGAAGTAGCGTTCGTCTTTTATAACATTAGTAAAGAGCGTATCGTTGAGTATTCCCTTAGGTCCGAACACATGGTCTGACAGCTTAATAACTCCCTTCTCCTGCAAGCGCATGATACCTACCGCCGTGAGCAACTTAGACACGGAGGCAAGCCTCATTATGTTTGACGGCTGCATCTCCTGCCTTTTCTCCACGTCTGCCCATCCAAATCCTTTGGCATAGATCAGCGAGTCGCCTCTCGAAATGGCTATCTGCGCACCGTTTATCTCCCACCTTTCAAGATAACGCTTTATCTTTTTCTCCATCCCTTCGAGTGCTGGAGCATCCGACATGGCGTTTGTCAGCGTGTCGTTGAGGTGTATGTATTGTTGTTCTTCCTCTTTTGTGATATCCTTTGTTATATCTTTTATGTTTGAACACATCTTCACAATCATGGCTATAATAGCGCAAATGATGATGAAGAATATCGTTAATCTTTTCTTTCTTAGTTTTCGTCTTGCCATTTTATGGTTATTTTAATATTTTCAACCTTGCAAATTTCATCAATAGTTGCTTTGTTCCCACGTTTTGGAAGTCTACTGTGGCTTTACAGTTCTCCCCTTCACCCTCTACACGGAGCACTGTACCTATGCCGAAGCGTGAGTGTTCCACGGTCATTCCCTCGGCTATGCTGCTCTGTGCAGTAGGAGTTGCAGCCGACGGTCTTGGGGATACATTGCGCTGCGCATCTACCATGCGCCTCATTCCTACTGGTGGTGCAGGCTTTTTGAAGTGGTATGTGTCGTCGATATGTTGCACAATCCTTGGCTTGGGGTCTGCCTTAAACTGTGATGCCACTGGCTTTGAATTCTGATATCTCTCGCCATACGACCTATTGGTGTATGATGAAAGGTCTGCTCTGAAGCCTCCGTTAAATGGCAGAAATGTATCGTTCTGCCCTTGCATATTACTTATTTCGAGGAGCGAGGGGTCTATATCGTTTAGGAAACGACTGGGTGTATCAAACTCCATCTTACCATAACGATAACGATTGCGTGCACATGTCAGGCAGCAAGTACGCTCTGCTCTTGTTATAGCGACATAGAGGAGGCGACGTTCTTCTTCGAGTTCGCGTGTCGAATTGCACGACATCGGACTCGGAAAGATATTCTCTTCCATTCCTACGATGAAGACATGCGGAAACTCAAGTCCCTTTGCACTATGTATAGTCATAAGGTTTATCTTCGGTGTGTCTGCATCTTCGCTACTCTCAAGGTCGGTGAGCAGCGATACCTCTTGTAGGAAATCAGTAAGCAGGATGTTACCTGATAGCTGTGCGTCTTCACGTCTTCCCTCCACGAAATCTTGCATTCCGTTGAGGAATTCTTCTAGGTTTTCCTGTCGTGCCACGCTCTCTGGCTCCTTGTCAGCATATAGGTCGGCAGCAATTCCCGACTGCTTTATTATGTCGTAACCTAAGGTGTAAGCATCGTCTGTTGGCATTCGCTCAATGAAGCTGCTTATGAGATGACGGAAGTTGGATAGGCTGTTGAGCGTGCCTTTTGGTAGCTTTAGCCCATGTGCCGCAGGGTTTCGTGCCACCTCCCAGAGGCTCACTCCTCGCTGCGTGGCTGTATCTGCTATCTTGCTTATTGTGGTCTGCCCTATCTTGCGAGATGGATAATTGATGATGCGCTTTAGGGCTTCCTCATCGTTAGGGTTAGCCACGAGTCTGAAATATGCTATAACGTCTTTTATCTCCTTGCGTTGATAGAAGCTCAAACCTCCGTATATCTTATACGGCATGTTGGCTTTGCGGAGTGCTTCCTCAAAGGTTCGGCTCTGCGCATTGGTACGATAGAGTATGGCGAAGTTACTGTATTCGTCTCCTCCGTTGTCCATCTGTCGACGTATGTCCTTACATACTATCATGGCTTCTTCCTTATCGCTGTATGCCATCTTCAGCTTTAGCTTGTCGCCCTGGCTACCCATGCTGTACACATCTTTAGGTATCTGTCGCTGGTTATGGCGTATCAGGCTGTTGGCAGCTTCCACTATGCGCTGCGTGCTGCGGTAGTTTTGTTCAAGTTTGAATATCTTACTACCCTGAAAAGCATTCTCGAAAGAGAGCATATTATCTATGTTTGCCCCACGAAAGGCATAGATGCTCTGTGCATCATCACCCACGGCACATACTCTTTGGTTACGGCTTGCCAACTGGCTTACTATCTTTTGCTGCACGGCATTGGTATCCTGATACTCGTCTACGAGGATGTATTGGAAGTTTTGAGCGTATTTCTCCAACACGTCGGGATGGTTGTGAAAGAGCACGTAGGTATTAACGAGCAGGTCGTCAAAGTCCATAGCGTTTGCTCTGACGAGGCGTTCTTCGTATGCGGCATAAAGCTTTGTCATGTCGGGCATGTGAGTCTCGAAGTCGCGTGTCTGAAGACTACTGTTCTGTGCATAGTCGGCAGGAAGAATAAGGTGGTTCTTTGCCATACTTATTCTGGAGCTCACGGTGGACGGCTTATACACCTTGTCGTTCAGCCCCATATCCTTTATTATGGCTTTGAGCAGACTTTTCGAGTCGGCATCGTCATAGATAGTGAAATTTGAGTTGTAGCCTATCTTTTCTGCTTCCACTCTTAGTATTCTGGAAAATATGCTGTGGAAGGTGCCCATATATATATGCCGAGCCTCGCTGCCACCAGCTAACTTGTTTATCCTCTCCTTCATCTCGTTTGCCGCCTTATTGGTGAAGGTGAGTGCGAGTATATTCCATGGCTTCACACCCTGCATCAGCAGATATGCCACCTTATACGTCAGCACTCTCGTCTTACCCGAACCAGCTCCTGCTATTACGAGCGAGGGGCCATCACAGTATTCCACGGCAGCCCTCTGACTGTCGTTCAATTGTGCTAGAAGTGCGGCTATATTGTTTTGTTCCATTCAGTTTTGGGTTATGTGTGGTTATTTCTTGTAGTTGCGATATACCCCTCCCGATGATGTAGATGGGTTTATGTCTTCGCCCTCTCTTGGGAATGAAGGCATGAAACGCATTTGTGTTTCTATCTGTGAGCGTCGCTTAAGCATATAGCTTGTGGGGTGCGAGGAGTCGAAACGTCGTGGATTGGGCAATGTGGCTGCTATGAGGGCACACTCTGAACGTGATAGTTCGCTGGCGGTAGTAGAGAAGTTGTCTGCAGCTACAGCGTCTATACCGTATATGCCGTCGCCCATTTCTATGGAGTTGAGATACACTTCCATGATGCGCTGCTTACTCCACATAAACTCTATGAGTACGGTGAAGTATGCCTCGAAGCCTTTTCTTATCCACGACCTACCTGGCCATAGAAACACGTTCTTTGCCGTTTGCTGACTGATAGTGCTGGCTCCGTGGGTGCGTTTGCCCCGCATATTGTGGATGGCAGCCTTCTCTATAGCTTGATAATCGAAGCCGTGATGAAGGAGGAAACGCTGATCTTCGCTCGCCATAACTGCCACTGGCATGTGGGGCGAGATAGCTTCCATCGGCACCCAGTGGTGGTGCATCTTCACGCTTTTGCCATCAGCAATCTGCTCAAAGCTGCGGATAAACATCAGCGGAGTGTAGTATACGGGGATGAAACGCAGTAGCACTACAGCAAGAATGGTGGAGCCAAAGAAGGCTACCACCACCCAGCGTATGATTTTTCCTATAATGCCTAATTTTGTCATTGTATGTTTTTATTTATGCTGGCTCATTTTCATTTGCCAGCAAACTATATGTTAGTTCAATGTTCCGTTGTTCGCCTCGTTCACCATCTCCTGGCTTGCGTACATATAAATCTCCACGCGGCGGTTCTGCTGCATACCTTCTTTAGTGTCGTTTGATGCCACTGGCTCTGTGTCGCCCTTACCCTGAATGTTCTTAAACTGGCTTGCTGTAACACCAAGACTCTCCATGTAATCTACCACCGACTGTGCTCTCTGCTGTGAGAGAGTGCGGTTTTTCTCTGCGCTCTGCTCTGCGGTAGAGTTCTTGAAGCCCTGATTATCGGTATGACCATATATATCTACAGAGCATGTAGAGTATTTCTTCATTAGGGTGGCAAGCTTAGTTAAGTTGTCCTTGCTCACGCTATTTAGAGCCGACTGACCCGACTGAAAGAGTATTCCAGAGTCGAAGGTAATCTTCACAGCCTTTAAGCCGTTGGCATCTGTAACCTCTTCTACCTTGGCTTGTTCAAGCTCTTTCTGTGCCTCCTGCTTTACTTTATCCATGTGCTTACCTATAAGAGCACCTGCTCCTGTACCTACGGCTGTACCGATGGCTGTACCTACTATAGTGTTGCCAGCAAACTTACCAATCAAGGCACCTAAAACTGCGCCACCTCCAGCACCTATCAGTGCGCCATTTCCTGTATTATTTCCGCAGCTCACCACTGCTATCGCACACAGTCCTACTGTAGCAATCTTCATCTTGTTCATAAACGTAAAATCTTTTGTTGTATTACTTTTTTACCTTATAATATATTCCATCAATGGTTGCACCGTAACCCATACCGTGTGCAACTCGCATTATAGGAGCGACAAAATTAACCATATTTTCTCACATCGCAAAACTTTGCAAAGCAAAATCATATTTTGAGCATTTTTCAGGATAATCTTTATCATGCGTAAGGTATAACTTTAAGGCGAATAAGGCATAACATTAAGGCGCATAAAGTGTATCCTTAATGCCCGTAAAGTATACTATAACGAAAACAAACTTATTACCTTACCATACATTAAAATAACAAAAAAACAATAAAACTGTAGCTACTGTATAAAAAAAGGTGTACTTTTGCACATATATATGTTGTTGAGATACACTTCTCGGCATAACGCAAACGATATTAACGAAACATTTTGACAATGAAAAAGATTATCACGATGACTATGCTACTTATGGCTATGGTCACAACGGCTTTCGCACAGAAACAAGCTAAAATAGCTTTCGACAAGACTATATGGAACTTCGGCACATTCCCAGAAAGCAAAGTGCAGACCTGCACCTTTACCTTTAAGAACGAAGGAGATGCACCGCTCATCATCAATCAGGCAGTGGCAAGCTGCGGATGCACCGTACCTACATACACCAAAACTCCAGTGGCACCAGGCGAAACAGGGCAGCTAAAGATAACTTACAATGGTAAAGGGAAATTTGAAGGACACTTCAAAAAGAGCATTACCGTTAGGACTAACGGCACGCCAGAGGTAGTGAGACTGTACGTTGAAGGCGACATGACAGTAAAAGACTAATAATCAGCCACTAAACATCTCTACACTATACATAAAGATGAAACAGAGAAGCATCATATATCTCTTGCTCCTTACCATTGCCGTAACCGCCTCTGCGCAATATCCATACAGGCTTAAACGCAGCAAGGCGAAAGACACTATTATCGTAAAGAACTATGTCGACTCGCTCTTGCAATACAAATTGCGACTCGACACAACAAGCGTTTCTGACAACGGGAATAAGGATCCAAGAACATTCTATATCTTTGCACCAACCACATTCTACCATTCCGTGGCAAAGAACATCCTTGGCAACGGCAACGGAGAGGCTGAATACGACAGCAACAGCATGGACAAAGAGATAGACCAGATTATGATGAACATATATCTGAACCACCCACAACTCGTGGCAAAGAGCGAGAGAAACCTAAAGAAAATTGGGTCTATACACAAAGAAATCAATGCCCCAATAAAGAACAAAGTGCAACTCGTTACTAAGGCAGAAGATATGCCTATCGATGATAGCGATATGGATTTGCCGATGGAAATAGTAATAAAGAAACCGAATTTCTGGAAATATAGCGGCGACTACTACCTACAAATGCTGCAAAACTACGTATCTTCTAACTGGTATAAAGGTGGAGAAAGCAACTATTCCATGGTGGCTAGCGTTACGATGCAGGCTAACTACAACAACAAACAAAAGGTGAAATTCGACAACAAACTCGAGATGAAGCTCGGTTTCCAAACGTCGAGAGGAGACACGCTGCATAGTTTCAAGACATCGGAAGACCTCATCCGCTACACTGGAAAATTAGGGCTGCAAGCCTCAAAGAAATGGTACTACTCGCTGCAACTCATAGCATACACACAGTTTATGCGTGGATATAAGAGCAACGACAAGATGGTTTACTCCGACATTCTATCACCGCTGAACGTTAACCTCTCCGTCGGTATGGATTACAACGTGGAATGGTTTAACAAGAAACTTACGGGCACAATGCACATGGCACCACTCGCATACAACTTTAAATATGTAGGTAGGAAAGACCTCGCCACACGATACGGACTGGACGAGGGTAAGCACACGCTCAACGACTTCGGTTCGGAATGTACGATAGACCTAACATGGCAGCTATCAAATGCCATAAAATGGAAGACCCGTCTGTACGGATATACTACATACAAACGTGCTGAGGTGGAATGGGAAAATACACTTTCCTTCCAGTTTAACAAGTACATCACCTCAAACATCTTCGTTTATCCGAGGTTCGACGATGGTGCTACGCGCGATGATGACCACGGTTACTGGCAGATGAAGGAATATATGTCTATTGGATTTGCCTACTCTTTCTAATAGCAGTAACTGCTCCTTTCTAATAGCAACTACTCCTTTTTAAGCAGAAACCTTCATGCAACGACAACTTTACAATAGGGATTATGAATAAATACGCATATATTCACAACTATCATACAAGGATTGCGCTCACAGCACTGTCCTTGTTTTTTTATGCCACACCTTTTATGGCACAGACTAATGCACAACTCAGAGACAGTCTTAAGGTGGCTACCGACAGATTGGAATATGCCCCCGACTCAATAGACCTCCGACTGAAGAAAGCAAGCCTCAACTTGCAGCTCGAACAATGGGCTTACGCCATGAACGAATATAACCTCATACTGAGGAACAACCCCACTAACCCTGCCGCACTGTTCTATCGGGCATATACTAACGAGAAACTTCACAGAAACAAATTCGCAAGACTAGACTACGAAAGTTTACTCGCTATCGTGCCTGGACACTTTGAAGGACAACTGGGACTGGCATTGCTGAACCAGAAAGATAAGCACTATACAGAGGCTCTAGATATGATTAACCGCTTGGTAAGTCAATATCCCGACAGTGCTGTGGCTTATGCAGCACGTGCGGGAATTGAGCATGAGCAGGGCATGGCAGCACTGGCAGCCTTCGATTATGCCGAAGCTATTAAGAGAGATCCCGCAAACAAAGAATACCGAATCGACCGCATTGAAGCGTTGCTCGATGATAAAAAGAAGAACGAAGCACGCTGCGAACTGAACGAACTCGTTAAGATGGGGATGCCGAAAGCTATGCTTCTCGACTTATACAAAAGATGTAAATAAGAGCCATATAGGTCAAACAAGAACACCGAGCTTCTGTTTTTGGCAGAAAGCTCGGTGCTTATTAAAACTCTATCGATACACGGGCATTAATCTGTCTACCCGTAAGATAATTCGGCACTGCATATTGCTGGTTTGTTACATCCGTAATCCAATAATAAGAGTTCACATTACTTATTCCCAAAAGGTTAAGGCAGTCGATACCTAACCATACGTTCTTGAACACCGACTTCTTATTATCGCTCTTCTCACGGTCGAACAAGCGGTAGCTCATACCTATATCGGCACGCTTGTAAGCAGGGGCTCGGAACTGCATTTTAGAGAGGTCTCTATGTGGAGGACCAAATGGCAGACCATCGGCAAAGGCGAGTTTCAAAGACATACGCCATTTATCGGTGCCAGGGAAATAGTCGGTAAAGAACAGGTTAACGCTATATCGCTGGTCTGTAGGCATAGGGATAGACACACCATTATAATTTATCTTTGTGTCCATCAAAGAGAAGCTCACCCACGAATCTGTACCTGGAACGAACTCTCCATATAGTTTTAAATCCAATCCCATAGAATGTCCGCTGCACTGCTGACTAGCATCATACACTACTTTGACATTATTAACGCTATAAGGAACAATATTTCCAAGAGCCTTATAGTATGCCTCTGCCGTAAATTTGAACGGACGTTCGTTCATCTTAAACTTATAGTCGTAGGCAGCAATGAAATGTATCGAACGCTGACTTTTTATCTTTTTGTTAAGAGAAGCATACGTTGTGCCGTCTATAGTTGTTGTATCACGAAGCTCCTTAAAGAATGGGGCTTGATAATAAAGTCCCGTGGCAAAGCGCAACGTAACGTTATTGTTGAACGGCGGTACAATACTCAACGACACACGTGGAGAGAATATCGACTCACGGTTGAAGTTCCAATGACTGAAACGTACACCATAGTTAAGGGTAAAGAATGTATGTCCACCGCTACTCATAAACTTATATGTGTCTTGGAAATAAGTCTCCAAGCGATTAGCATCCAACTTATTATGCGCCCTCAATGAGTATATCATCTTCAGGTCTTCGCCTGTATGTGGAACATTATAACCACTGGAGTCGCGCATCTCATACTCTCGGCTAACCTCGTCTACATGTTCTATTTTATATGTCAATCCTGCAATGAAATCATGCTTCTTTGTCTTATGTGCAAAGGCGAGTTTAAGGCTTTTCACATTCGCCTTGAGGTAATTGCGGGCATGCTCCATATACGTGCCAACACCAAGATTTTCACTTGTTTCGGTTTGTGTTAGCCAATACTGACCCTGTATGTCATACTTCTCTTGCTCGTTTGTACTATAGGCAGAACCTATAAGAGAGAGGGATGTCTTGTCGGTAAAATGGCGTGTAAGGGTAAACGTACCGAAGTATGTGCGGAAGATATCCTTCTCTTGACCATCAAAATACACCTTGAAACTCTTAACATTCTCCATCGTTCCAAAGTTTGTCTCACGGTCTGATGGTGTAAAGTTGTAATGATTGTCGGAGATATCTCCCATCAATTCTATAGTCCAGCGTTTGTTGGGCTTATAGGTAAGGTAGGTTTGATAATCAAGGAAATTTGGATTATACTCACCTTTCGTCTCCAATGAACCGAGAAGATAGCGGTTTGTCTTATAGCGCAAGCCATTGCTCCAAGAGAATTTCTTCGTGCTGAAGCCTATATATGCCGATGCTCCAAGCAAGCTGCCCGATACCTTTGCCTCGAATTTCTGTGGTTGTTTATAAGTTATATCAAGAGCCGACGACATCTTATCACCATACTTCGCCTCGAAGCCACCCGTAGAGAAGCCGATGCTCTTCACCATATCTGGATTAATGATTGATAGTCCTTCCTGCTGACCGCTGCGTACTAGGAAAGGACGGTAAATCTCTACTCCGTTGATGTAAACGCTATTCTCATCAAAGCTACCACCACGCACGTTATACTGCGACGACAGTTCGCTATGCGTAGAAACGCCCGCCTGTTGCTGTATAAGTTCCTCTACGGCATTACCCGATGTAGAAGGTGTGTTCTGCGCATTCTTAACATCGAGCTGCTCCGTAGTACCCGTCTGTCGCTTTTTAGCTACCACAGTTACCTCACCAATCTGATTGTCGTCAAACAGTTGAACAAGGAGCGTCTGCTTTCCCTTTGGTCTTCTTAGCACACGAGTCTTGGTTTTGTATCCCACCATAGAGA
>CAVKAH010000040.1:7678-15648 GCA_963654095.1 Oscillospiraceae bacterium | reverse complement strand
AAGCCTACAAGTACTTTCAAGTCTCCACCGAAACCACCTGTTGTACTCTCAACGGCAGCACCGAGCGGATTGCCGCTTAGGTCTTGTGTCTCATGAATAATAAATGTAGCCTCTTTGCCATTTATCATTTGGCTAACAGACTCATTGCTTGCTACCTTCAGATCAACACCTCCCATCACTTTCTTTATACCATCGGTAAGTGTTTTCTCTGCCTGCTCCTGTATCGGACCCGTAGTAATATTATTAACGTAAGCAAGGATTGCTCCTGTTATCAATGCTACTCCAACAAGAACAATTATCATGTTGCTTATAGAAGATTCTAACTTTTTCATATTATTTGCCCTCCTTCTTTACTACTTCGCCGAAGCGTTTTGGTTTGATATATGCATTTATGAGTGGAGTGAAAGCATTCATAATAAGAATGGCGAAAGACATTCCTTCTGGATATGCACCCCAATTACGAATTACTATTGTTAGGAAACCGATAGCAACACCATATATTATCTGTCCCTTTCCAGTCATAGGTGAGGTTACATAATCTGTTGCCATGAAGATTGCACCCAACATAAGTCCACCGCTTAATAACTCTGCAATAGGTGAAGCGTAAACTGGATTTGCCAAATGCATAATACCGCTGAACACAAATACTGTGGCAAAGATACTTACAGGTATGTGCCATGTTATTATCTTCTTCCAAAGCATATAAACAAGACCTAACAGCAATGCTACAGCACATATCTCACCAATAGTACCTGCACCATTGTTTAGTCCTGGATTACCGAGAACCATTCCTAAAGAATCTGGTAACTGACTAAGAAGTGATGAATCGCCAGTCTTTATGGCTGTCTTCATGATGCTCAACGGAGTTGCTGCTGTTTCTGCATCTGTATATTTAAGGAGCTGACCAACCTTTGGCCATGATGTCATCTGTACTGGGAATGATACTAACAAAAAGCAACGACCAACAAGAGCTGGGTTGAAAGGGTTGCATCCAAGACCTCCAAATGTCATCTTGCCCACGCCTATGGCAACAAGAGCACCAATGATAATTATCCAAACAGGGAGATTTGAAGGTAGGTTAAAACCGAGCAACAATCCTGTAAGGATAGCAGAACCATCAAGAACAGTAGACTTTTTCTTCAGCAAATATTTTGTTATAGCCCATTCAAAAAACATACAAGATGCTACACTTGTAAGACATACTATAGCAGAGCCAATGCCAAAGTAATAGAAAGACACGAGCAATGCTGGAACCAAAGCCAAGATGACTCCATACATATTACGCTCTACGCTATCTGTACCATGAGCATGTGGCGACAATGATACTATTAATTTACTCATTTTTTTAGTTATTTATTTACACAATAAATATATTATGCAATGATTATGTTTTACGTTGATTATTCTTTCTTATGCAATTACAATTACTTCTTTGCATTTCTTGCTCTGATGATACCCATCACCGTGCTCTTTCCAAGACGGATATTGTCGAGCATAGGACGATGCGCAGGACAAGTAAACTGACAAGAACCACATTCTATACATGAAGTAATGTCTTCCTGTTCTACCTTTTCCCAATTATGCATAGAACTTGCTGTTGCAAGAAGGTATGGCTCCAAGCCCATAGGGCATGCGCTTACACACTTTGCACAACGGATACAAGCCTGTGGCTCCTTTCTTACTGCATCTTCATCGGTAAGGATTGTTATACTATTAGTACCCTTGCATACAGGAACTTCTGTTGTTGTGAGTGCCTTACCCATCATTGGACCACCAGCTAACACCTTGTTATCACCATCTGGCAAACCACCGCAGAACTCTATAAGATCCTTCATTGGTGTACCCATACGTACAAGGAAGTTGCCTGGTTTTGCTACTTTCTTTCCTGTTACCGTAGTGTAACGCTCAAACAAAGGCTTGTTTTTCATTACTGCCTGATATACTGCGAAAGCTGTTCCTACGTTCTGAACAATAGCTCCGACATTTACTGGAATTGCTGGAGGTGCAGGAACCTGACGACGAATAACGGCATCAACCAGCTGTTTCTCTCCTCCTTGAGGATATTTCTTAGCCAATGGAACAATCTCTATATCATCTCTTCCTGCTGTTTTCTGCTCAAACAACTTTATTGCCTCTGGCTTATTGTCTTCTATTCCGATATAGCCCTTCGTTACTTTGGCTGCCTTCATAAGAAGTTCCAAACCTACGAGTATCTCGTCCGCATGTTCCATCATCAGTCGATAATCGGCTGTGATATATGGTTCACACTCTACTCCATTAATGATAACACATTCTGCCTTTGCACCTGGAGGAGGACATAGCTTAATAAATGTTGGGAAACCAGCACCTCCCATACCAGTTACGCCAGCAACCTTTATACGGTTTACTATTTCTTCTGGAGTAAGTTCTGGATGCTCGTTTACTGTTTCAAGTTTATCTGAACGGTCTATTGTTTCTTCCCATTCATCACCTTCTACCTTTATTATAATACATGGCTTACGGTAGCCTGATGCATCAACAGCTGTATCTATCTTCAACACCGTACCTGATACAGACGAATAAATTGGGGCAGAAACGAAGCCACCAGCTTCTGCGAGAAGTGTTCCTACCTTTACCTTATCACCCTTTACGACAACAGGTTTTGCTGGTGCACCGATATGCTGCGATAATGGGAATATAGCCTGAGTAGGCAACGCAGCAACTTGTGTTGCGACCTCTGCTGTTATCTTATTCTCTTCTGGGTGTACTCCACCTATTCTAAATGTTCTCAATTTCATCTTTATGCCTCCTTTTTTGTTTCAACATTTGTTGTATCTGCAGCATTGCTTGCATTAGCATTGTCTGTTGATACAGGTTTCTGAACTGCAGAAACGGTTTCTTCTTTTACCTCAACCTTCGGTTTGCGAGGAGGGAAATTTACCGCTACAATAGCTCCTGTTGGACATGCAGCCTCACACTTACGACACATACGACATTTCTCTGGGTCGATGTAGCTTAGATTATTCTCTATTGTAATTGCCTCGAACTTACATTCTTTCTGACATTTTCCACAACCAATACATGCAGCCTTACATGCTTTCAACGCTACTGCACCCTTGTCCTTATTTACACAGCGAACATATACACGACGACCCTTAGGACCTTTCTTGCGAAGTTCGATAATATTACGAGGACAAGCCTTTGCACAAGCACCGCAACCTGTACATTTATCTTCGTCTACTTCTGGAAGACCTGTTTCTGGATTAATTGCAATAGCCCCAAACTGGCATGCGTTTACACAATCACCACAGCCAAGGCAACCATATCCGCAACCAGTTTCACCTGCTCCACATGCGTTTACTGCCGTACAAGTCTTCAGACCATCATACACAGCAATACGTTGACGCAACTCGCAAGTACCATTGCAACGAACCACGGCTACTTTTGCTTCAGCATTTGCAACAGCAATACCTAACAAGTCAGCTACTTGTCCCATAACATTAGCACCGCCAACAGGACAGAACAAACCCTCAATAGACCCATTGTCAGCACCCTTAACGAGAGCGTCAGCCATTCCTGAGCATCCGGCAAAGCCACATCCACCACAATTGGCACCTGGCAAGACAGAAGCTACTTGACCAATACGAGGGTCTTCATACACTGCAAATTTCTTGGAACATACATAGAGTATGACTGCGGCAACAAGCGCAATACCACCCAAGACAATTAGCGCGATTAACATGAAATTCATAATCTTTGTATTTTTGTTTTAATTTAAAATTTCTAATAGTTTGATTTTCATTGATATTAGTACCTAAATCTTCTTTACGTCAAAAGAAACACGCTTATTAATTTTATTACGGAATATAAATAGTATTATATAATAAGGTATTAATGTTAGTAAGCTTGACAAGGCCGTAATCAACTCGTCATAACCAAGAATTGTCATAATAAAAATAGCTGCAGTCATTATCAACAATGGCGCAAGCATTGCAAGAGCTACAGCAATAAAGCCGACTTTATATGATGCCATAACCAAAACATCCTGTCCAACTGTATAATCCGTATCTTCTGTATATACATCTATTATCTTTTCCTTACTTTCCGATGTATTACAATGCTTAGCAGCCTTGCACGAAGCACATGCAGAAGACTGGACAATGCGTACCTTTAACCTACCATCATCCACAGACTCAACAATACCAAAATGCTTTATTTTGTTCTCCATATTTGTATAGCCCGATTGTAATATCGACTTTGCAACTGCAAAAATAGTACTATATTTTCATATTACAAACAAAACAAAAATAAATTACTAAATAACGTTATAGTTTTTTGATTTATTAATCCTTAAACGTTTGCGTTATCTTTGCAATTACTCTTTCATTAATTTTTCAAAGAAGTTATCAAGGTCTTTATCCCATCCTTCCATAATGTCGCCTCCGATGATATTTATTTCATCATCCGAAACATATAGCTCGGCTATGTGTTCTTTGTCATCATTTTCAAGTACAAAGCTAAATGGTTTAAATAAGCACATTGCATCTATAGCATCCGACATAGTATTTATTCTGCTTCTCAACAATGCAGCAGAACTGTCATAAAAGTTTTCATCTGTATTATTTATCCAATCCTCTACGACACAGCGCGTTATCTCATTATCATCGTCATCATACGCCATTATATCACCATTCTCTGGAGATATTCTGATATGTATGTCTGTAATAACAGATGGTTCATCATCGCTTGTGAATTTCTGAACTACCTTTCTCAGAAACCTATCAACCTGAAAAATGCTCTGCTCATTATTGTTTTCCATATTACTTAGATATTTTTACGTTTATTTTCTTTCCCTTACTTTCGTTGCTCATCCTATCCAAAGCCGTAACAACATACACGCAATGGTTCTTTGAGCTTGTAAGTTCTGAAGGTTTAATCTTATAAAAATTGTCAGTCGTTATAGCTTTTATCTTTGATACATCAGACAAATTAATTCTTTCATCAGCATTAAAAGCATAGACAACATATTTTGCAGCCTCATCTTTCCAACCTGTTCCTTTTGGCTTAGTCCAAAACAAAACATCATCTCCATCTATATTCAGATGTTTTAGACTTCTAACTTTCTTTGGAGCTTTGTTGTCTATAAAAGGCATTAAAGGTTGTAAAGAAGGGTATCGCCAATAGTTACTACGCAACACGTTTTGATAATTTCCTACATTATCTACTACCGCCTTTGCATACCAAAGCACTGCACCTTTAACGTTTGGCATTTCAGCACGCAACTTAAATTTTGCAGGCATCTGATTTATTGAAGGATTGTTTAAGTCTGCTTTTTTTACTGTTCTTTCTACATCCTCACCTATATATAACGGGCGTTTACTTGCATATTTGTTCCACCATTTAATAAGCGTAGCATAGTCTGCTGCTTTATGTCCTATTTCCCAATACAACTGAGGAGTACAGTAATCAAGCCAGCCATTATTAACCCACATCAATACATCGGCATACAAGTCGTCATAATTCTGTAATCCGTTTGTCTTACTTCCGATGTTTGGGTCAGATTTCTGATTTCTGTAGATACCAAATGGAGAAACACCCAACTTTACCCATGGTTTCGTAGAATGAATAGTTTCGTAAAGCTGCTTTATAAAGAGGTTTACATTATCTCTTCTCCAGTCTCCCCTATCCTTTATGCCATTATTATTCTCACGAAACTCCTTATCATCTTGTATTGTTTGCCCTGCTACAGGATAAGGATAAAAATAATCATCAATATGAATACCATCTACATCATATCGTTCAACTATATCTTTAACGACATTACAAATATAGTTGCGGTTCTCCTGCTGACCAGGATTAAGTATTAGCAAGCCGTCATAAGGGAAAACACAACCTGGTTTTCTGATTGCTACATGATTAACAGCAAGTTCTGTTGTCGTTTTTGTCTTTGCTCGGAATGGGTTAATCCATGCATGAAGCTCCATTCCACGCTTATGACACTGCTCAATCATCCATGCTAGAGGGTCCCAATATGGAACAGGAGCCTGCCCCTGCTTTCCTGTCAAGAACCTACTCCATGGTTCTATCTTACTATCATATAAAGCATCACACTCAGGACGCACTTGAAAAATAATGGCGTTAACACCATCTTTCTGAAGTTCATCGAGTTGATAAGAAAGTGTCTTTTGCATCTTTTCTGTTCCCATTCCAAGGAATTGCCCATTGACACTTTGTATCCAAGCTCCACGAAACTCACGTTTTTGTCCTTGTGCGCAGATATTAATGTTGCATAGAAACAACATTACAACATATAATACAATATATGATATTCTATTCATCTCTACTGCTAAATATAAATATTATTATTGATAAAGATAGCGTTTGATACTCTTCTTAGGAGTCTTTTCGAATTCTTCTTCTTGCAACTTTATTGAAGCAAGCTTGCAATAAGCTGGTATTACGGCATTAAGGCTTTGCCTATTCTGCTCCATTATATTCTCAAGGTCTTCATTTGAGAGTCCCATGTTCTGTACTTCATCATAGTCAGGATGAACTAGTCCGATAAGTTTTCCGTCTTTCTGAATAACAACACTCTCATTTACAAATGCCATACTATTCAACTTATCCTCTATTTCTTCAGGATAAATGTTCTGACCATTAGCTCCAAGAAGCATATTCTTACTTCTTCCTTTAATAAAGATGTTGCCTTTTGCATCCATAAGACCTAAATCGCCTGTATGATACCACCCATCTTTATCAATAGTAACCTTTGTTGCTTCATCATTTTTATAATAACCCAGCATGACGTTTGTTCCCTTTACGAGTATTTCTCCTGGAACATTTTGTGGAGCATCGCTATCTATCCTTACTTCCATGTGTACTACAGCACGTCCACAAGAAGAAGGAACAAAATCATGATAATCAGAATAAGAAATAATTGGAGCACATTCGGTAGCACCATATCCTACGGTAAATGGGAAATCAATATCGTTCAAGAACGATTCTACCTCCTGATTCAAAGCAGCTCCACCTATTATTATTTCATAGAAGTTACCTCCAAACGCCTGATAAACCTGTTCACGGATTTTTTGTTTAACCTTCTTGGCTACTCCTGGCATCTTCAACAACAATCTTACTTTATTGTTTTGGAGTTTCGGGAATACCTTTTTTCTTATAATCTTCTCTATGACAAGTGGCACGGCAATTATAATTGCAGGTTTCACATCCTTGAATGCTTGAGCGATTATTGCGGGACTTGGCACTCTAGTAAGGTAATACACATGACAACCATGACTAAATTCAAATAAAAACTCAAAAGCCATTCCATACATATGTGCCATAGGCAATATACTAATTGTATTTGCACCACATGGTATCTTATCACCAAGCACTTTGTAAGCAAAATCTAGATTTCCCCACAATGCTCTATAAGGAAGCATAACGCCCTTAGAGAAGCCTGTTGTTCCACTCGTATAATTTATAAGTGCTAATTCTTCTGGAGACTGTTCCCTATAATAAGAAATATGTTGCTGACGGAACGCCTTTGGATACTTCTTTCCAAAGAGCTCATTAAGATGCTCACGTGCATAAGTCAACTTATCTGTACGGGAAACAACAAGTGAATAATCTGGAATATAAACTATACCTTCAAGGTTAGGCATCTTTGCTGCATCTATTTGTGTAGCAACTACATCACCCACAAATAAGAGTTTAGCTTCACTATGGTTTACTATATTGTGAATTTGATCCGCAATAAACTCATGCAAAACAGGTACTGCAACAGCTCCATATGTAAGAGTAGCAAGGAAGGCAACAGCCCAACTGGCACTGTTTCTACCACATATTGCAATTCTATCCCCTTTGACAACACCACTGTTTTCAAAAAGTATATGAAGCTTTTCTATCTTTCTTGCAACATCTTTATATTGCAATGTTATTCCTTTATAATCCGTAAGAGCATCAAGATCCCAATTCTTGATTATGCTTTGCTC
>CAVKAH010000040.1:0-7668 GCA_963654095.1 Oscillospiraceae bacterium | reverse complement strand
GAATTAAAACTTGGTATTGAATCCATTAATGTTTTTATATTTAAAATATTTTTGCAAAGTTACATTCTTCCATGCACAATTGCAAATAAATTGTGCAATATTTATTTATAACACTACAATTATCATACTTTATTTTGGTATTAACAAAGAATTAAATTAATTTTGTCTTCTGAATAATAGTAATATTTAAAAGAATGTTCACATTAAATATAAAACATATTATATTAACTTTAGCACTTGCTATCCTTTCATACGGGACCATTGCTGCACAAAAGAAAAGCGTAAGGTCTACAAAAAAGGCTATAACAAAAGCGGAAGCCGACAATTCTTCAATATTATTAGAAGATATGCTTCCTGCAACTGCTAAAATAATCATAATTGATAGCGTGGTTTGCGCACAAGATAAGATTATTGAGAACATTCCTCTTGACAAAGAGTGTGGAAAGATTACTACTTACAACAAACTCTTTAATAAAACACAAGACTCATCTACCTCTGAATTCTATGCCTACATTAACGAATTTGGAGACAAATGCTTTTATAAAGATTCGCTATCTAATGGGAAAGCGGTTCTATACACTGCAGAAAAGCTGCAAGACAAATGGCTTAATACACGAATTATCAATGAGTTCGGCAGTGAATATGAAGATATAAATTATCCTTATCTTATGCCAGATGGTGTTACTTTGTATTTTTCTGCGAAGAACAAAAGCAATACTTTTGGTGGAAGAGACATATACATGACTCGACTCAACACTGACTCTATGCGTTTCTATAAACCAGAGAACATCGGATTGCCATACAACTCTTCTGCCGATGATTTCTGCTGTATTATCGACGACATAAACTCTTTAGGTTGGTTTGCTACGAACAGAAATCAGCCAAAAGGGAAAGTTTGCATCTATACATTTATACCTTCTGACAAAAGATGGCTTGACGACAATGCCAACATACCATCTAAAAAGCTTGAATCTCTTGCTCGTATTACAAGTATAAAAGATACATGGTATGACAAAAAAGCTATCGAAGAGGCAAAAGCAAGGCTTTCTGACATTAAAAACAGGAAGAAAGGAAACGACAAAGACAATAATTTCTTATTCGTAATAAACGACAAAACGATATATAGGAGTATGGCTGACTTTAAATCTCCTACAAGCAAGGAGCTTTTCACAAAGCTTTTGTCTATAAAAAAAGACAAGGAAAACGAGGAGAAGCAATTAAACGAAATGCGGGCAAGATACTCCAAACTGTCCACCAAAGAGAAGAAATCAATATCTTCAAATATTTTAAATGCAGAGAAAGAGGTATTGAACAAAGAACAACAAATAGAAAAACTTGAAATAAAAATACGTAATGCAGAAAATCTTTAATGCTTTTATTCTATGCGCAATAAAGATTCTCTCGAAAATAAATATTTAATACTTAAACTGATATATTATGAAAAGGTATTTTGCAGAGTCAGAACTTATCATTAATAGTGATGGAAGTGTTTTTCACCTACATGTTAAGCCAGAATTTCTGGCAGACAAAGTTATTCTTGTTGGCGACCCTGGGCGTGTTGCTCTAGTAGCTGCCCATTTTGATGATAAGGAATGTGATATTGAAAGTAGGGAATTCCATACCGTAACAGGTACATATAAAGGTAAAAGAATTACCGTTGTGTCAACTGGTATCGGATGCGATAACATAGACATCGTGGTAAATGAGCTTGACGCATTGGCAAACATTGACTTCAAAACTCGTGAAGAAAACGATAAATTCCGCCAACTTACGCTGGTAAGAATAGGTACTTGCGGTGGGCTACAGCCATATACTCCGACAGGAACATTCGTATGTTCGCAGAAGTCAATAGGCTTTGACGGATTGCTTAATTTCTATGCTGGAAGAAATGCAGTATGCAATTTGCCTATGGAAAAAGCATTCCTTAACCACATGGGATGGTCTGGAAATATGTGCGCTCCAGCACCATACGTGATATCTGCAGACGAAGAATTGGTTGATAGAATAGCACAAGACGACATGGTTAGAGGTGTAACTATCGCTTGTGGAGGTTTCTTTGGACCACAAGGAAGACAGTTAAGAATACCGCTTGCAGACCCTAATCAAAACGAGAAAATAGAGAGTTTTGAATATGAAGGACAAAAGATTACGAACTTCGAAATGGAAAGTTCTGCACTTGCAGGACTATCAAAACTGATGGGACACAAGGCAACTACCGTTTGTATGGTTATTGCTAACAGAGTGGCAAAGAAAGCCGACACGGGTTACAAGAACCACATTGACGATTTGATAAAGACTGTTCTTGAAAGAATATAAACGATTAAACATTGCTACAGAGTGGACAGGAAAAAGGTTTCCTTCCACTCTTTTAAATTAAAAAGAGTGTATGAAACGTAAAAAGAACTCACAGAAAAGATACATCTACTTGGCTACTGGATGCATTGCGGTTATCGCAGTACTCGTCTACTATTATTTCTTTTCTGCTATATCAACAAAGGCTACAAATCAATATCTATATATTGACAAAGACGACACTATAGATTCGGTATATACAAAACTTACCTGTATATCCAATGCTCATGGTATGACAGCATTTAAGACTCTCGTCAGACATACGTCTTACGGTGAGAATATTCGCAGCGGTCGATATGAGATAACACCGAGCAATGGTGCCTTTGCCATTTTCCGCAAACTGAAAAGCGGTATGCAAGCACCCGTAAATCTTACAATACCATCGGTAAGAACGCTCGACAAACTTGCAGATGCTGTTTCTGCAAAAATGATGTTTAGCAGTAAAGAACTATTGACGGCGATAACAGACAAAAGCGTTTGTGAGAAATACGGATACACTCCTCAAACAATAAGTTGTATGTTTATCCCTAATACCTACGATTTGTATTGGAATATCAGCGTGGAGAAGTTTCTAGACAAGATGAAAGATGAGAGCAAAAAGTTCTGGACTTTCGAAAGACTAAACAAGGCTAAAGCTATGGAATTGTCTCCAGAACAAGTTATAACCCTCGCAAGTATTGTTGACGAAGAGACAGCCAACAACGACGAAAAGCCAATGATTGCTGGTATGTACTACAACAGACTGAAGCAAGATATGCCACTACAGGCTGACCCTACAATAAAATTCGCACTGAAAAAGTTTGAGCTAAAGCGTATCTATCATAATATGTTGAATACAGACAGTCCGTATAACACGTATCGAAATACTGGTCTTCCTCCAGGTCCTATACGTATTCCTTCTGTCAATGGCATAGACGCTGTATTGAATTATGTTCATCACGACTATTTATATATGTGTGCTAAAGAAGACTTCAGCGGTACACACAACTTCGCAAAAACTTATGAGGAGCATAAGCGAAATGCAGCAAAATACAGCAAAGCTCTTAACGAACGAGGCATTAACTAAGTTTCAATATTATTACGACTAAGGAAAAAACAACATTCTGTATATCATATATGAATATAAGTACCCACTTTTTATATAAAAAGGTATAGGGAAACGCACCATAAAGATATAGTTAACAGAACGAAAGTTTATGCATAAAACTGCGTTTAGATATATGTGTATCAGGCATTTAGCAAGACAAAGCTCACAATATTGTATATGACAGATAGTGACAGATATTATTAAACAAAAGCTTCTGTCAACACTATTTATCCTATTGTCCTATAAACACTTATCTTATACGATGACAGATTGACAGATTTTTTGAAAAAAAATTTTATTATAGTATAGCAAATCTCAAAGGAATAGCAATATTTCTACATTAAATCCCTGTTGTAAGCACATATAATAGCCATACAACAGGGATTATCTTTTATGTAAATGCCTTCAGAACCTATCGACACTCCTTTACAAGTCCATGCCTGTAAGCGTACAACAGCTTCTTCAGATATTCAATCTGTCCACGCAACTCATTACCTTTATCCGTGTCGGCAACAAGCATTCTATGAGCTGACATTTCCACAATCTGTGTGGTGCTCTTGATATCCGTACCGCGCTGCACTGCATCCTCCTCATTTGTGAACGGATCATGCTGCACAAGCACGAAGCCACGACTATGATAAACAAGCGTATAACCAGCAATGCCTGTTTCCTTATGATAAGCTTGAGAGAACCCACCATCAATGACCATGAGTTTGCCGTTAGCCTTTATAGGATTTTCACCACTAGCCGCATGAACAGGAACATGACCATTTATTATATGTCTGTTAGGCAGTCTCACACCAAAAGCATCAAGAATACGGTCGCAAACATCGCCATCGTCGCGCAATTTAAAATAGTTGCCTTTAAGTTCCTTATGTGTTGTTTCGTCTTTTAAGAAATAACGTTCAAAGGTAGCCATCTTCGACTTATCAAACAAAGTAGAATCTGGACCGCACCACAGATATAGGAAATAATCTCTGGCATACTCTTTTTCCTCTGGCAAAGAGTCATTTTGAAATGCAGTACGTATCAGCATACCTGTCTGATGCATGAGTTCTTTGCCCTTATATTTATGTCCTTTATACAATTCAACCTCTTTAAGCGACCCATCATCATTAAGCGGAACAGAAGCATGAAACAATAGGTTGTTGTTAGTTATATTATACATACAACCATGTCCTAGCAAGATGTCGATATGTTTACGAAGTTTCTCGCTTACTATGAATGAATGATGCAGTTTGTCCATAAGCTCTTTCTCCTCAGTAGTTAGCTTATTAGGGTTCTTCGGGTCTATTGTAGGGAAATTGCAGCTCTTCATATCATAGTCTTTGCCGTCTATAGTGCAAACACCCCTTTCATAATCCACATTATTGAAAAGCATTCTGTCTTTCATCTTCCATTGAGGATGCTTTGAGAATAGCTCTGCTTCAACCTTGAACTGTATTACGGCTATCGCCTTATGCATCATGGCTTCTAACCTCGCCGTCTTTTCATCTATAAACTCGCAGCCTCCAGATGTCTTAGGAATAAACTCTTCACAAGGGTCATTGCCGTATGTCTCAAGAGCGAACGTGGCAAGAGGAACAAGATTTATACCATAACCTTCTTCTAATGTTGCCATGTTGGCATATCTCAATGATAGTCTCACCACATTACAGATACAAGCATCATTACCAGCACATGCTCCCATCCACAACACGTCATGGTTTCCCCATTGTATATCCCAGTTGTGATAGTTTTCCAGCATATCGAGTATCTTATGCGCACCAGGTCCTCTATCATATATATCCCCAAGGATATGCAGTTGGTCTATTGCCAATCGTTGTATTACTTTCGATATTGTTATGATAAAATCGTCTGCTCTCTCGGTCTCTATCATACTGTCGACAACAGCATTCACATAACCCGCCTTATCTATATCGTCAGGTTTTTCCTGCAAAAGTTCCTGTATAATATACGAGAAATCCTGTGGCAGCGACTTACGAACTTTAGACCGTGTATACTTGCTAGATACTTCATGACATACTTTTACCAGTTGGTGAATGGTTATATGATACCAGTCGTTCAGGTCTTTCTCTCTCTCTTTTACCCTTTCAAGCTTCTGTTCGGGATAATAAATCAGTGTGCAGAGATCACGAAGTTCCGTTTCACGAATATGATTACCAAAGAGATCATTCACCTTTCTCTTTATATTACCAGAAGCATTCTTAAGCACATGCTGAAACGACTCGTAGGCTCCATGTATATCAGCCAAGAAATGTTCCGTACCCTTAGGCAGATTTAATATCGCTTCAAGGTTTATAATTTCCGTACTCGCTGAAGCTACTGTAGGAAATGTCTTCGACAAAAGCTGCAGATACTGCAAGTCTTTGTCGATAATTTGGTTTTGTTCGTTACTCATAGCACATTTGATTTAAAGAGATTATTAATAATCTTTTTAGTTTCTCTATCCGAAACCATGTCAAAAGGCACGAAGCCTTCTTCAAGAAGCATAAATTTATGCAACACATAAAACATCCGCGAACTGAACTTACACATGTCTATCTCGTCAAGCATGTTTTCAAGTACATACTCGTTATATTGTCCAAACCTTATGGCTATATATAAATCCGCAAGGTTACGTCGGGAAAGTTTTCCTTTCTTGTACAAATACTTCGTATTAAGCAACATAACACAAAGTTGTCTCTCAGCTTCATATCTATCATAATCATTGCTAAGCTGGTGCATCCTTGCCACCTTTATATGAGCATGAGCCGTTTCAAGATAAGGAAGTTCTATATTTTTAGTAAATCGATCTATGTTATTTACATCAAGAGCAGTAAGTGGCAATGCAAGCTTTTCTACAGCTTTTATTGCAAGTTGCAATACTCCCTGGTCTGAACAATGCAACTGTATACGACGCCAATGCTCGTCTGTTAGCTTTTCAACCTTGTTTCTAATATTCTTTATATCAAGGAATACATCCATAGAATGGACATTTTCTGATACAGAAACTCCTAAAGCGAGCAACACATCCTCTACTTTCCTGTCATCCTCCGACATTAAAAGGAACGGATTGCTATCAACCACTTTTCTGTACAAATCATACATCTCGCTTGCCATTCTTGCAGTATCGCAACTGCCATCAGGCTGGCGAGTAGAAAGTGAGACAAGGGTACATTTATCATTCCACGAAGTAGAGTTCTTAATATGAGGATGCCACGACATGGCCTTTACGGAGTTGTATTCCTGCGTTGTAATGACATGAATTGCAGAAGCTCTTTTTATCATTCCGTATTGCATCAGAAATAATTGTGGCAACTTTGACGTAAGATAATGCGTACCATAGTTCCATTCCATAAGAGACTTATATGGTGAAATAACTATTGGTATTCTTGCTTCTTCTGCCCAACGGAACATTTTCCATTGAAATACACCCCAAAGAGAATGGATATGTACGACATCAGGTTTAATTTTATCTACAATCGCTTTAAATTTCTTATGACCTGATGCCGTAAAAAAAGTAGCTGGAGGCATAACATCTACATGCGCATCATTTGAATTACTTAGAGCTACACCTTTCTTCATCGTAATAATGTGCGACGACAATCCGTTCTTTCCTCCGTCAATCAGCTCTCGGAGAAACATTACAGGATATGTGTTATCTTCCAAACTTGGGATAAAATGCAGTATCGTCATATATACATTATTATTATTAAATTTTATGACATATAAAATCGTATTTGTCAGCCATACGATATTTTATCATCCTCGATAATTTGCGCAGAGGCATCATTGCTTCAAACCACAACATCTTTATATACGACATATCGTCAAGATACTTGCGTATACTTCTTTTCATAACAATGACCCTCAAAACAAAAGTAATTAATAATGATGCAGCGGCGGATATTGTAACAATCCATCTTTCTGTAAGTATAGAGAACAATAATGAAGCATCTATCAATAGGTATTCTATCCACATCAGCCACATCGTAACATTAAAAAATAGGCGAGCTGTTTTTGCTCCTTCAAGATGTTTGCGTGTAGACATATAAACCAGATTCTTGTTTCGCCATGCCTTATCTGTCGGTTCATCCAAAACAACAGAAGCTTCGTTCGTCATTTCAACGAAAGTATTTCCATTTGTAGAGAATTTATTTACTAAATAATCGTATTCTCCGCGTATGTATTTCAAGTTGCCGTCAAAACCTTTTCCGTTTATAAACATAGCTTTTCTAAAGAGAAGC
>CAVKAH010000039.1:0-15764 GCA_963654095.1 Oscillospiraceae bacterium | reverse complement strand
GAACCTTCTTATTGTAAAAGGCTCTTTCGCTGGATGCAATGGTTCAACCGTTTTAATTGAGAAGTAAATGGAAGTTAGCGTATTAAATATCAACGGTCAAGAGACCGGACGAAAGGTAGTTCTCAATGAGGCTATCTTTGGAATTGAGCCTAACGATCACGTTCTTTATCTTGATGTAAAGCAGTATCTTGCTAATCAGCGTCAGGGTACAGCCAAGTCAAAGGAAAGAAGCGAAATGAGCGGTTCTACTCGCAAACTTGGACGTCAGAAAGGTGGTGGCGGTGCTCGCCGTGGTGATATCAATTCACCTGTTCTCGTAGGAGGAGCTCGTGTATTCGGTCCGAAACCTCGTGATTACCGTTTCAAATTGAACAAGAAAGTTAAGGTTCTTGCACGTAAGTCTGCCCTTTCTTACAAGGCACAGGAAAATGCCCTTGTTGTAGTAGAAGACTTTACTTTTGAAGCTCCAAAAACTAAAGATTTTATAAATATTACTAAAAATCTTAAAGTAGAGGGCAAAAAAGTTCTTGTAGTTTTGCCGGAAAGCAATAAAAATGTATATTTGTCAGCTCGTAATTTGAAAGGGTCTGAAGTTATCCTTGCATCTGCGGTAAATTCATATAAAATATTGAATGCAGATGTACTTGTAGTAACAGAGAATTCCTTAAAAATTTTCGATGAAATCTTAATGAAATAAGGAGAAATTAGATATGGCATTTATTATCAAACCATTGGTTACTGAGAAAATGAACGGAATTACAGAGAAGAAATCAAATCGTTTTGGTTTCGTAGTTCGTCCTGAAGCTAATAAACTCCAAATTAAGGCTGAAGTCGAGAGTCTGTACAATGTTACTGTAGAAGATGTAAATACATCTGTTTATGCAGGCAAGCGCTCTGCCCGTTATACCAAGGCTGGCTTGGTTAAAGGTCAGAAAAACTCGTTCAAGAAAGCTATCGTTACTTTGAAAGAAGGCGATACAATTGATTTTTATAGCAATATTTAAATAAAAAATGGCAGTACGTAAATTTAATCCCGTTACTCCGGGACAAAGACACAAAGTTATTGGCACGTTCGAAGAGATTACTGCATCCGTGCCAGAGAAGTCTCTCGTTTACGGTAAGCGTTCTACCGGCGGTCGAAACAACACCGGTA
Source organism: Oscillospiraceae bacterium (assembly GCA_963654095.1). Classification (GTDB taxonomy): domain Bacteria; phylum Bacteroidota; class Bacteroidia; order Bacteroidales; family Bacteroidaceae; genus Prevotella. The sequence continues at coordinate 14,611 of CAVKAH010000039.1, read as the reverse complement.
AGATGACCGTTCGCTACATTGGTGGTGGCCATAAGCAGAAGTATCGTCTGATCGACTTCAAACGTGAGAAAGATGGTGTTCCAGCAGTGGTGAAGACAATCGAGTACGATCCTAACCGTTCGGCTCGCATCGCATTGCTCTTCTATGCTGATGGTGAAAAACGTTACATTATTGCTCCTAACGGACTTCAGGTAGGCGCTACCTTGATGTCAGGTGCAGACGCTGCTCCTGAGATCGGTAACTGTCTTCCTTTGGCAAACATCCCTGTTGGTACAGTGATCCACAACATCGAGTTGCGTCCTGGCCAGGGTGCCTTGTTGGTTCGTTCGGCTGGTAATTTTGCTCAGTTGACTTCTCGTGAGGGCAGTTATTGTGTGATTAAGCTCCCTTCTGGCGAGACTCGCCAGATTCTGAGTGCTTGTAAGGCTACTATCGGTAGTGTTGGTAACTCCGACCATGCGTTGGAGCAGTCTGGTAAGGCTGGTCGCTCACGTTGGTTGGGTCGTCGTCCTCACAACCGTGGTGTTGTTATGAACCCTGTTGATCACCCAATGGGTGGTGGTGAAGGTCGCCAGAGTGGTGGTCACCCACGTTCACGCAAGGGCTTGTACGCTAAGGGTCTTAAGACTCGCGCACCTAAGAAGCTTTCTAACAAGTATATTATTGAAAGAGCTAACAAAAAATAAAGAGTAAATTATGAGTCGTTCACTTAAAAAAGGTCCATATATCAACGTTTCCCTCGAGAAAAAGATTCTCGCAATGAACGAGAGTGGAAAGAAAAATGTTGTCAAGACATGGGCTAGAGCTTCAATGATATCTCCTGATTTCGTAGGACATACAGTTGCAGTTCACAACGGTAACAAATTTATCCCTGTCTATGTTACAGAAAACATGGTCGGTCACAAACTCGGTGAGTTTGCACCAACACGTCGTTTCGGCGGACACTCTGGTAACAGAAAGTAATTCGGGATTGAACCATTTTAAAACAAGTAAATAATGGGAGCAAGAAAACATATCGCAGCCGAAAAAATCAAAGAGGCTCGCAAAAACATGTACTTCGCTAAGTTGGTAGGTGTGCCTTCTTCTCCACGCAAGATGCGCTACGTTGTAGACATGATTCGTGGTATGGAAGTTAACCGTGCCCTCGGAGTACTCCGCTTCTCTAAGAAGCAAGCATCTGCTGACGTTGAGAAGTTACTCCGTTCAGCTATCGCCAACTGGGAAGCTAAGAATGAACGTAAGGCTGAGGATGGAGAATTGTACATCAGCAAGGTCTTCGTTGATGAAGGCGTTACGATGAAACGTATGAGACCTGCACCACAGGGGCGTGGTTATAGAATCCGCAAGCGTTCTAACCATGTTACTCTTTTTGTAGATGCCAAAACTAATGACGAAAAATAATAAGTAGAATGGGACAGAAAGTTAATCCAATAAGCAACCGACTTGGTATTATCCGTGGTTGGGAATCAAATTGGTTCGGTGGCAAGAACTTCGGTGATAACCTCGTTGAGGATCAGAAAATCCGTAAGTATCTGAACGAGCGCCTTGCTAAGGCAAGTGTTTCTCGCATCGTCATCGAGCGTACATTGAAGCTTGTTACCATTACTATTTGCACAGCCCGCCCAGGCATTGTCATTGGTAAAGGTGGTCAGGATGTAGATAAGTTGAAGGAAGAGTTGAAGAAGCTTTACAAGAAAGACATTCAGATCAACATCTTCGAGGTTAAGAAGCCTGAACTTGATGCTACTATCGTAGGTAAGAACATCGCTAGCCAGATTGAGCATATGATTGCTTATCGTCGCGCTATCAAGATGGCTGTTGCCAACACTATGCGTGCTGGTGCAGAGGGTATCAAGGTTCAGATCACAGGTCGTCTGAACGGTGCCGAAATGGCACGTAAGGAAATGTACAAGGAGGGTCGTACTCCTCTTCACACTTTCCGCGCAGACATCGATTACTGCCAGTGCGAGGCTCTTACTAAGGTAGGTTTGCTCGGCATCAAGGTATGGATCTGCCGTGGCGAGGTTTATGGTAAGGCTGACCTTACTCCAAACTTCTCACAGGAGAACAAGGGCAACAACCGTGGTAACGGTCGCTCTAACCGTGGTGGTAACCGCAAGAGAAACAATAACCGTTAATTTAGAAAGCTATCATGTTACAGCCAAAAAGAGTAAAATATAGAAGACCTCAAGATGGACGTGGCAACAAAGGCAACGCTCATAGAGGCACACAGCTGGCATTTGGCTCATTCGGTATCAAAACCCTTGAGGCAAAATGGATTGACAGCCGCCAGATAGAGGCTGCTCGTGTGGCAGTAAACCGCTACATGCAGCGTGAAGGTCAGGTTTGGATTCGCATCTTCCCTGACAAGCCAATCACTCGCAAGCCTGCCGACGTACGTATGGGTAAAGGTAAAGGTGATCCAGCTGGATGGGTAGCACCTGTAACTCCAGGTCGTATCCTTTTCGAAGTTGAAGGTGTAAGTTTTGATATCGCAAAAGAGGCTCTTCGCCTTGCAGCTCAGAAACTTCCCGTTAAGACAAAGTTCGTTGTAAGACGTGATTTCGATAAAAACGCTTAAGCTATGAAGATTAAAGAAGTAAGAGAACTCGATACCAAGGCTTTGGCCGAGAAGATAGAGAATGAGGAGACAAGACTCCATCAGATGAAAGTGAATCACGCTATCACTCCTCTTGAGAATCCATCACAGATTAAGGCTGTTCGTCGCGACATCGCACGCATGAAGACAGAACTTCGTCAGAGAGAACTTAATAAATAACAATGGTCCAGATGGAAACAAGAAATTTAAGAAAAGTAAGACAGGGTGTCGTTATCAGCAACAAAATGGATAAAACCATCGTTATTGCGGCAAAGTTTAAGGAAATGCACCCTATTTATGGTAAATTCGTTCAGAAAACGAAGAAGTACCATGCGCATGACGAGAAAAACGAAGCCTGTGTAGGTGATACTGTACAGATTATGGAAACTCGTCCTCTGTCTAAGACAAAGAGATGGAGATTAGTACAAATCGTTGAAAAAGCTAAGTAATTATGATACAGGCAGAATCAAGACTTACAGTATGTGATAACAGCGGCGCACGTGAGGCTCTTTGTATACGTGTCCTCGGTGGTACTCGTCGTCGTTACGCCAGTGTTGGTGACGTGATTGTCGTTGCTGTCAAGAACGTTGTACCATCAAGTGATTTGAAAAAAGGAGCGGTATCTAAGGCTTTGATCGTTCGCACAAAAAAGGAGATTCGTCGTGCTGACGGCTCATATATACGCTTTGATGACAATGCTTGTGTATTGCTCAATAATGCCGGAGAACTCCGCGGCAGCCGTATCTTCGGCCCCGTTGCTCGTGAGCTCCGTGCCGTAAATATGAAAGTAGTATCTTTGGCACCAGAAGTCCTTTAATAATTTTAAAATTAGTAATCAATGACTAAGTTACATATTAGAAAAGACGATAAGGTTGTTGTTCTTGCTGGACGTGACAAGGGCAAAACCGGCAAGGTGCTCAAGGTTATGGTTAGTGATAATCGTGCCATTGTAGAGGGCGTCAATATTGTATCTAAAAGTACAAAGCCTTCTGCAAAGAACCCACAAGGCGGTATCATTAAGCAGGAAGCACCTATTCATATCTCAAATTTGAGTTTGATAGATCCAAAGAGTGGTAAGGCTACTCGTGTTGCCATCAAGCACGAAGGCAAAAACGTAATCCGTATCGCTAAAAAATCAGGGGAGGAAATTAAATAATGGATACAGCACAGTTAAAGAAAGTCTATAATGAGACTATTGCTCCTGCTCTGCAGAAGCAGTTCAACTATTCTTCAGCAATGCAAATTCCTGTCCTGAAGAAAATCGTTATCAACCAGGGACTCGGTGATGCTACACAAGATAAAAAAATCATAGATGTGGCTATAAACGAGATTACTTCCATTACAGGTCAAAAGGCCGTTGCAACCTATTCAAAGAAAGATATCGCAAACTTCAAACTTCGTAAGAAGATGCCTATCGGTGTAATGGTAACTTTGCGACGTGAGCGTATGTACGAGTTCTTAGAAAAACTTATACGTGTAGCTCTTCCACGTATCCGTGACTTCAAAGGTATTGAAAGTAAGTTTGATGGTCGTGGTAACTATACTCTCGGAGTATCTGAGCAGATCATCTTCCCAGAAATCAACATTGATCAGGTAGACCGCATACAGGGTATGAATATAACATTTGTAACTTCTGCTAATACAGATGAAGAAGGTTATGCTCTGCTCAAAGCTTTTGGTCTTCCATTCAAGAATGCTAAAAACGATTAATAGATATGGCAAAAGAATCAATGAAAGCCCGCGAGGTTAAGCGCGCAAAATTAGTGGCTCGTTATGCAGAAAAGCGTGCAGCCTTGAAAAAAGTAATTGCGACTACTGACGATATCGCAGAGGCTTATGAAGCAGCTCGTAAACTTCAGGCAATTCCCAAGAATGCTAATCCAATCCGTTTGCATAACCGTTGCAAGATTACTGGTCGCCCAAAGGGATATATCCGTCAGTTCGGAATCTCTCGTATCCAGTTCCGCGAGATGGCATCTCAAGGACTAATTCCTGGAGTAAGAAAGGCTAGCTGGTAAGATATTTCCAAAGAATACGGAAGAATGTAGTTTCTTTTCGTGTTCTTTGGGAAAAATTAAGACATTTTTTAATATTGTCGGGGTAGTCCCGATTAATTAAACATTTATATTTTATGACAGATCCAATAGCAGATTATCTGACGAGACTCAGAAATGCAATCTTAGCTCATCACAGAGTGGTAGAAGTTCCTGCGTCAAACATGAAGAAATCTATTACAAAGATTCTCTTCGAGAAAGGGTACATTTTAAACTACAAGTTTGTAGAAGATGGTCCACAAGGTTCTATTAAGGTAGCTTTGAAGTATGACAACAACACAAAACAGAATGCGATTAAGTGTCTGAAGCGTGTGTCAACTCCAGGTCTTCGTAAGTACACAGGTTACAAAGACATGCCGAGAGTAATTAACGGATTGGGTATAGCCATTATATCTACATCTAAAGGTGTTATGACAGATAAGGAAGCTGCAGCTTTGAAGATAGGCGGCGAGGTTCTTTGTTATGTTTATTAATTGGAGGATTTAAATATGTCTAGAATAGGAAAATTACCAATTAATGTTCCTGCGGGAGTAACTGTAAATTTCGACGAGAAAACCAATGTCGTTAATGTTAAAGGGCCTAAAGGCGAACTCGCACAATGGATTGACCCCTCTATCAAACTGAATATTGCTGAGGGTAAAATAGTATTTGAAATCGATGAGAATAGTCCGGTAGACGGCAAACAAAAACAAGCATTCCATGGCCTTTATCGTTCGTTGGTAAACAATATGGTTGTTGGTGTTAGCGAAGGCTATACCAAGACTATGGAACTTGTTGGTGTAGGTTATCGTGTTTCTAATCAAGGTAATCTTATCGAATTCTCATTGGGCTATACTCACCCGATTTTTATTCAACTTCCCAAAGAGGTTAAGGTTGAGACAAAGTCTGAGAGAAATCAAAATCCAGTACTTACATTGGAAAGTTGTGACAAGCAACTTCTTGGCCTCATCTGTGCAAAAATTCGTTCTTTCCGCAAGCCTGAACCATACAAAGGAAAAGGTATATTGTTTAAAGGTGAAGTTATTCGCAGAAAGTCTGGTAAGACTGCTGCAGCTAAGTAATCTTTTAATTATTTACGATTATGACAACAAAGAAAGTAGAAAGACGAATCAAAATAAAATTCCGTATTCGCAAGAGTGTGAATGGCACTGCAGAACGTCCACGTCTTAGCGTGTTCCGTTCTAACAAGCAAATTTATGCACAGGTTATCAATGACCTAACTGGTACTACATTGGCTTCTGCTTCATCACTTGGCCTCGAAAAGATGGCAAAGATAGATCAAGCAAAGAAAGTTGGTGCACTTGTGGCTGAAAATGCAAAGAAAGCTGGTGTTGAAAGTGTCGTTTTTGACCGTAATGGTTATCTTTATCACGGACGTGTACAAGCTTTGGCCGATGCTGCTCGTGAAGGAGGTCTTAAATTTTAAACGATTATGGCAATGAATAAAGTAAGAATAAATAGTGACGTTGAATTGAAAGACCGTTTGGTTGCTATCAATCGTGTAACAAAGGTTACCAAAGGTGGTCGTACTTTCACATTCGCAGCTATCGTCGTTGTCGGTGATGGCAATGGCGTTATTGGATGGGGCCTCGGAAAGGCAGGTGAAGTTACATCTGCAATTTCGAAAGGAACTGAAGCAGCTAAGAAAAATCTTGTTAAGGTGCCCGTTTTGAAAGGCACTATACCTCACGAAGTAGAAGTTGCGTTTAGTGGTGCCAAAGTCCTGCTTAAGCCTGCAGCTGCTGGTACCGGTCTTAAGGCTGGTGGTGCTATGCGTGCTGTATTGGAGAGCGTTGGTGTTAAGGACGTGATTGCAAAGTCAAAGGGCTCTTCTAATGCTCACAACTTGGTAAAGGCAACTATAGCAGCTCTTTGCGAACTTCGTGATGCTTATACAGTTGCCGGCGAACGTGGCATTAGTATGAACAAAGTATTTAACGGTTAATAGTATACTAGTATGGCAACAATTAAAATCAAACAGATAAAGAGTAAGATTGGAGCACCAATTGATCAAAAGCAAACTCTTAAGGCTTTGGGTCTCCGTAAAATTTCTCAAGTTGTTGAAATCGAGGATACTCCTAGCAACCGTGGTATGGTTCGTAAGGTGCATCATCTGGTTAATGTAATAGACTAATTAATTTTTAACTAACAGAAGATTATGAAATTAAGTAATTTGAAACCAGCTGAGGGTTCTACACATTCTCGTCGCCGTATTGGTCGTGGTCCCGGTTCTGGCTTGGGTGGAACATCTACCCGTGGTCACAAAGGTGCCAAGGCTCGCTCTGGATATAAGCGTAAAATCGGTTTCGAAGGTGGTCAGATGCCTTTGCAACGTCGCGTGCCCAAAGCTGGATTTAAGAATATCAACCACAAAGAATATTTCGCTGTTAATCTCTCTACTTTGCAGAAGCTTGCAGAAGCAAAGGGATATGCTAAAATTGGCGTAGCTGAGCTTGTAGAAGCAGGCTTAACTAATGGCAAGGAACTTGTAAAGGTTTTGGCTAACGGAGAGCTTTCAGTGAAGGTCGATGTAGAAGCTAATGCTTTCTCAAAGGCTGCAGAAGAAGCCATCAAGGCTGTTGGTGGTAATACAACTATTATCTAAATAAAGTAGATGAAAAAGTTTATAGAGACACTAAAGAACTGTTGGATGATTGAGGATTTGCGTAAGCGTCTCCTCATCACCCTTCTGTTTACGGCTATATACCGTTTTGGCTCGTTTGTTGTCCTTCCTGGCATCAATCCGGCCCAGTTACAAAACTTACAGTCGCAAACATCAGGTGGCTTGATGTCACTGCTTGACATGTTCTCTGGTGGAGCATTCTCCAATGCGTCGATATTTGCGCTTGGTATTATGCCGTACATCTCTGCTTCTATTGTTATGCAGCTTTTGGCTGTTGCTGTACCTTATTTTCAAAAGATGCAGCGAGAGGGCGAGAGTGGTCGCAAGAAGATAAGCTGGTATACACGTGTGTTGACTGTTTTTATCTTGTTCTTGCAAGGCCCCTCTTATCTTATTAACTTGAAGATGCAAGCTGGACAAGCTTTGTCTTCTGGTATTTCCTGGACTGTTTTCATGATCCCCGCAGCCATTATATTGGCAGCCGGAAGTATGTTTATACTTTGGCTCGGAGAGCGTATTACTGACAAAGGCGTAGGAAATGGAGTTTCACTTATCATTGCGATTGGAATCATTGCCCGTCTTCCTCAAGCTTTTATACAGGAAGTAACCTCTCGATTTACAGCTATATCTGGTGGTGGTCTTGTGATGTTTATTGCAGAGATCCTCATTTTGTTTGCTGTAGTATGTGCGGCGTTGATGTTGGTACAAGCTGTTCGTAAAGTACCTGTACAGTACGCTAAACGTGTCATCGGAAATAAGCAATATGGCGGTGCTAGACAGTATATCCCGTTAAAGTTGTTCGCAGCTAATGTTATGCCAATCATCTTTGCTCAAGCTTTGATGTTCATTCCATTGGCTTTTGTTTCCTATGGAACTGACAATAGTAGCTGGGTTGTGCAGAAGCTGATGGATAATAGGTCATTGCTTTATAATGTAATCTATGTAGCTTTGGTTATAGCGTTTACATATTTCTATACAGCCATTACTTTGAATTCAAATCAAATGGCAGAAGATATGAAGCGCAATAATGGTTTTATTCCTGGTGTAAAGCCCGGAAAAGACACTGCAGATTATATTGATACGGTTATGTCTCGTATTACTCTTCCGGGCTCGTTGGCTATCGCATTTATAGCAATAATGCCAGCATTGGCAAGCCTTCTTGATGTTCAGCAAGCATTTTCTCAATTCTTTGGAGGTACATCTTTGTTGATTCTTGTCGGAGTAGTTATTGATTCACTCCAACAGATTGAGAGCCATATGCTTATGCGTCATTATGATGGCTTGTTGAACTCTGGTCGAACACGTGGTGGAAATGTTGCAGCCTACTAAGCTGTATATATAATGAAGATATTTCTCAAAACAGAGGATGAAATTTCACTCATGCGAGAGGCTAATCGCTTAGTCGGTCAGACTCTCGCAGAGTTAGCTAAACATATCAAACCGGGTGTCAGTACTCTTCAGCTAGATAAAATCGCAGAAGAATTTATTTGTGATCATGGTGCTGTCCCAACATTTAAAGGATTTCCAAATCCGTTTGGTAAACCATTCCCGGCTAGTATATGCACCTCCGTCAATGAAGTGGTAGTACATGGCATTCCAAGTGCTAAATCCATTCTCAAGGATGGTGATATCATTTCAATAGACTGTGGAACGCTTCTTAATGGTTTTAACGGCGATAGTTGCTACACATTTTGTGTAGGTGAAGTTTCCGAGGAAATTAAGCGTTTGCTTGATGTTACTAAGGCATCGCTTTATAAAGCTATAGATGTGGCATTACCTGGTCGACATATTGGAGATATCGGTTATACAGTGCAGAGTCACTGCGAATCCTATGGTTATGGCGTTGTTCGTGAACTTACTGGTCATGGGATTGGAAAAGAGATGCACGAAGAACCCAAAGTACCCAATTATGGAGCTCGTGGTAATGGGCCGATGTTGAAAGCAGGTATGTGTATTGCTATAGAACCTATGATTACAATGGGAGAGCGAAATGTTTGGCTTATGCCCGATAAATGGGGAATAGTAACACGTGATGCTAAACCTGCTGCTCATTTTGAACATACGATAGCTATTCGAAATGGAAAGGCAGAAATTTTGTCAGATTTTGAAGAAATAGAAAAAGTATTATACAACTAATATATGGCTAAACAGTCTGCAATAGAACAAGATGGATGCATTGTAGAGAGTCTTTCTAATGCAATGTTCCGCGTAGAACTTGAGAATGGGGTGCAAATTATAGCTCACATCTCAGGAAAAATGCGAATGCACTATATAAAAATACTTCCCGGGGACAAGGTTAAGGTGGAGATGAGTCCATATGACCTTACCAAGGGGAGAATCGTTTTCAGATACAAGTAAAATTTTAAAGATATGAAGACAAGAGCATCATTAAAGAAACGCACACCTGACTGTAAAATCGTACGTCGCAAAGGTCGTCTGTTCGTTATCAACAAGAAGAACCCTAAGTTTAAAATGCGCCAGGGTTAATGTTAAAAAAGTGCAAATGCTTGATTAGAAAGATTTTTCTTGCTAATTTTGTGCGCTTTTAATACATAATAGAAGTATTTTTTAATCAATTTTTTAAAATGGCAATAAGAATTGTTGGAGTAGATTTGCCCCAAAATAAGCGTGGCGAAATCGCATTGACCTATATTTATGGTATAGGCCGAAGTAGTTCAGCAAAGATATTGGACAAGGCAGGTGTTAGCCGTGACTTGAAGGTTAACGAGTGGTCTGATGACCAGGCAGCCAAAATCCGTGAAATAATCGGTGCTGAATTCAAAGTAGAAGGTGATCTCCGTTCAGAGATCCAAATGAACATCAAGCGCCTTATGGATATAGGTTGCTATCGTGGTATTAGACATCGTAATGGTCTTCCTGTTCGTGGTCAGAGCACCAAAAATAATGCTCGTACTCGTAAGGGAAAGAAGAAGACTGTTGCTAACAAGAAGAAAGCTACGAAGTAATTTTAGTTTAAGTGTTGATTGATTTCAATCGTAATTTTAAAGTAAGCTAAAAATGGCAAAAACAAAAGCAACATCAAAGAAAAGAAATGTAAAGGTTGACGCTTTAGGACAACTTCATGTTCATAGCTCGTTCAACAATATTATAGTTTCTCTTGCAAACAGCGAAGGTCAGGTGATTTCATGGTCATCTGCAGGTAAAATGGGATTTCGTGGATCTAAAAAGAATACTCCTTATGCAGCTCAAATGGCTGCCGAAGATTGTGCAAAGGTAGCTTTTGACCTTGGTCTTCGTAAGGTAAAAGCATATGTAAAAGGTCCTGGAAATGGTCGTGAATCGGCAATACGTGCCGTACATGGTGCTGGAATTGAAGTAACTGAAATTGTAGATGTTACTCCATTACCACACAATGGTTGTCGTCCTCCTAAGCGTCGTCGTGTATAATTTTGAGCGTTATAAAAACTCTCTAATCACATTTAATCAATAGCATTTATTAAATTATGGCTAGATATATAGGTCCGAAATCTAAAATTGCGCGTCGTTTTGGTGAGCCCATCTTCGGCGCTGACAAAGTTTTGTCCAAGAGAAACTTCCCTCCTGGACAGCATGGCAACAATCGTCGCAGAAAGATGTCTGAGTACGGTGTCATGTTGGCAGAGAAGCAAAAGGCTAAGTACACTTACGGTGTTTTGGAGCGTCAGTTCCACAACATGTTCGACAAGGCAGCCAAGGCTGACGGTATCACCGGTGAGGTTCTTCTCCAGAACCTTGAGTGCCGTCTTGACAATGTGGTGTTCCGTATGGGCATCGCTCCAACTCGTGCCGCTGCACGCCAGTTGGTAGGTCACAAGCACATCGTTGTTGATGGTAAGGTAGTGAACATTCCTTCTTACTCAGTTAAGCCTGGTCAGGTAGTGGGTGTTCGCGAGAAGGCTAAGTCTCTCGAAGTTATCGAAGCAGCTCTTGCTGGTTTCAATCATAGCAAATATCCATGGATCGAGTGGGATGACAATACAAAGAGCGGTAAGTTCTTGCACAAGCCTGAGCGCGCCGACATCCCTGAGAACATTAAGGAGCAGTTAATCGTTGAGTTGTACTCTAAATAAATCATTACATTAATGGCGATATTAGCATTTCAAAAACCTGATAAAGTAGTAATGCTGGAGGCTAATGATAAGTTCGGAAAATTTGAATTCCGTCCTTTGGAGCCTGGCTTTGGAGTTACTGTCGGTAACGCCTTGCGCCGCATACTCCTTTCATCATTGGAGGGTTATGCTATCAATACTGTCCGCATAGGTGGTGTTGAGCATGAGTTCTCCTCTGTACCTGGTGTAAAGGAAGATGTTACCAACATTATCTTGAATCTCAAGCAAGTTCGATTCAAGCAAGTAGTAGAAGAATTCGAGAATGAGAAAGTTAGTATCACCGTAGAGAATTCCACTGAATTCAAAGCAGGTGATATAGGCAAGTATCTGACTGGATTTGAAGTGTTAAACCCTGATTTGGTGATTTGTCATTTAGATGCCAAGGCATCGATGCAGATTGATTTGACTATTAACAAGGGACGTGGCTATGTTCCTGCTGATGAGAATCGCGAGTTCTGCACCGATGTCAATGTTCTTCCAATCGATTCCATCTACACCCCTATCCGTAACGTAAAGTACGCAGTAGAGCCTTATCGTGTCGAGCAAAAGACCGACTACGACAAGCTCGTGCTTGAGGTTACCACAGATGGTTCCATTAGTCCTAAGGATGCGCTGAAAGAGGCTGCGAAGATCTTGATTTACCACTTCATGCTCTTCTCAGACGAGAAGATTACTCTTGAGACCTCCGACCAGGAGAGCAATCAGGAGTTTGATGAGGAGGTACTTCATATGCGCCAGTTGCTCAAGACTCGCCTCGTAGACATGAACCTTAGTGTTCGTGCCCTCAACTGCTTGAAGGCAGCTGACGTGGAGACGTTGGGCGACTTGGTACAGTACAACAAGACCGACCTCTTGAAGTTCCGCAACTTCGGTAAGAAATCGCTCTCAGAGCTTGATGATTTGCTCGAGAGTCTGAATCTGTCTTTTGGAACTGATATTTCAAAGTATAAATTAGACAAGGAGGGTTAATCGCCCCCTTGTCCTAACAGCAAAAAACAAAAATGAGACATAATAAGAAATTCAACCATTTAGGTCGTACTGCTTCTCATCGTAACGCGATGTTGGCTAACATGGCTACATCTCTGATCATGAGCGAGCACAAAAGAATCACTACGACCCTCGCAAAGGCCAAGGCTCTGAAGAAGTACGTTGAGCCATTGATCACTCGTGCTAAGAACGACACCACAACTTCACGTCGTGTTGTTTTCCGTTATCTTCAGAACAAGTACGCTGTCAAGGAACTCTTCGGTGAGGTGGCAGAGAAGGTAGCTAACCGTCCCGGTGGTTACACTCGCGTAATCAAGTTGGGTACCCGTCAGGGTGACGCAGCTGAGATCGCTTTCATCGAGTTGGTAGACTTTGACGAGAACATGGCCAAGACTTCCAAGGCTGGTGCTAAGAAGACTCGTCGTAGCCGTCGTGCCAAGGCTGAGGAGGCTGCTCCTGTAGCAGAGGCTCCCGCAACAGAGGAAGCTCCCGCTGAGGAGGCTCCTAAGGCTGAATAAGTTGCAATCTATCTCAAATAGTGATGCGTCCTTGTCCTTGTGGCAAGGGCGCATTTTTAGTTTTTAGGGTTTTCCCTATTTCCTTTTAGGGAATCTGTCGTTGGTTATTTCCTTGGATATGCGTATCTTTGCGCCATAATTGTTAGTTGTTAGTTAATAAAGGATATTGTGATGAAGAAGTTATTTGTTACTGCAATGTGCTCTTTGCTTTTGCTGGGCAGTTGCGACACTTATACTGGAAGTGGTGCCTTTGCCGGTGGGTCGGTGGGTTCCGTTCTTGGTTCTGCCATCGGTGGACTGGCTGGCGGACCTCGTGGCTCCGACATGGGCACCATCATTGGTATGGCGAGTGGTGCCATGATTGGTGCTGCCGTGGGCAACGTAGCAGACCAGCGTCAACAGCAGGCGTATGATGAGCAGAGTCAGTATCTCTACGACCGCAGACAGACGCGAAGCCGCAGTTATGACTCGTCGCAAAATCAGGTGTTTGATTCTTCCAATAGTGGCGACGACCGTCTCTATGATTTCAACGGTCGTGACTATACTGGAAGTTACAGCGCACAGAAGCCCGTCACCTCCATGCCGAGTTCTAAGTTGGAAGAGTTGGGTACCCGCTATTCTTATTCACCCAGTCTGGAGATTGTCGATGCTCGTTTCGTGGATAGCAATGAAGACAATGTGCTCAACAGAAACGAGACTTGCAAGTTGATTTTCGAGGTGATGAACCGTGGTTCGCAGCCTGTTTACGATGTAGTCCCCACAGTCGTTGAGACCACCGGCAACAAGCACATCTATATTTCTCCCAGTGTCCATGTGGAAAAAATAGACCCAGGGATGGGAGTAAGGTATACTGCGATGATAAGGAGCGATAACCGATTGAAGGACGGTAACGCTACATTTTGCGTTTCCGTCATCCACGGCGGTCAGGCGATTTCCAAGGTTAATGAGTTCAATATCCCTACAAGGGGAAATTGACCCATTATTTTCCCTGGGCTGCTTCCGCCTTTCTTTGGGGTGTCGGTATCTTTGAGATTTTTTCCTTTTGCTGCCACTTGGGCGTAAGGGAGAAGTCAGCCTCCGCCACCTCAAAGTCTACCGTCGGCAACTTGATGTCCTCGGGACGGTATGGAATCGGGTTCTCTAATAACTCCACTCTTACCGAGGCAACGCCTTGGGAAATCATGTCGATTTCCTTGGCGGCTGCCCATGAGAGGTCGATGATTCTTCCTCTTCCGAAAGGTCCTCGGTCGATGACCTTTACGATCACACTCTTGTTATTGTCCAGGTTCGTCACCTTGAGATGGGTGCCGAACGGATAGATGCGATGGGCGCAGGTGAGACTGTCGTGGTGGAGCCTCTGTCCGCTTGCCGTTCTTGCCCCGGTAGACTTCTTGGAGTAGAAGGATGCCTTTCCGTGCTGCTTCTGGGCGAGGCACGGAGACAGGCAGAGTACTGCCACTGTTGCGGTAAGAAATGCTCTTAATTTCATGTGGCAAAAAGTTATTATGCCGCAAATTTATAAAAAAATACCGAAAGATGCAAGTAATTGTCAGAAAATCAATATCTTTGTAGGGAAAAACAACCAATATGGAAAATAAAGTACCTAACGAGTGGAATAAGTTCTACCTGAAAGACGTGTCGTTCGTCAATCTGATGATGCGCCGCATCTATAACGTTCTCATCGTTGCCAACCCCTACGATGCCTTCATGCTGGAGGACGA
>CAVKAH010000038.1:0-15807 GCA_963654095.1 Oscillospiraceae bacterium | reverse complement strand
GAACGCTCGATTTCGTAACAGAGACCAGAGAGTATGCCCGTAGGGCAGTAAGACTGAAAGAGGTATTCTTAAAGCATGGTTTCCATATCGTTTACGACAAAGACTTGGATCAAGATGTTAGTGATGGCTTCTTCTTTACTATAGGTAGACGAGGTTTCACTGGAGATGATCTGCTTGCAGAGCTTATCCATTATGGAGTGTCGGCAATATCGTTGCGCACTACAGGCAGTGAACAGCAGGGAATACGAGTATGTACATCGATGTTGAAGGACGAGCTTTATCCGATACTCGATGAACGACTTACAATCTTTGACAAAATAAATCCTTTGTAACGATGAAACCTAATTATGTGTCAGCTGCAGAGGCTGCAAAATTGATAAAGTCTTACGATCGTGTCTTTATTCAAGGTAGCACATCAATACCAGAAGTGCTCCTTGATGCGATAACGGCTCGTGCTTCAGAGCTGAAGGGTGTGGAAATGTATTCCGCATTTGCCGTAGGAAGACGTGAAGCTCCGTATGCAAAAACAGAATATCGAGATATATTCATCCCTCGCAGCCTGTTTATAGCCAATAGTATCCGTAAGGCGGTAGATAGAGGGGAAGCACAGATTATCCCTTGTTTTCTTGGAGAAGTGCCAGCTTTGTTCCGAGAGGGCTATCTTCCGCTCGATGTTACATTACTTAATGTATCTCTTCCCAACAAAGACGGATATTGCAGCTATGGAGTGTCTGCTGACTTAGCGTTTAGTGCAGCAGAATGTTCAAAAGTCATAATTGCGCAAGTGAACAAGCAGATGCCGTTCTCTTATGGCGACCCGCTCATTCATATTAATAATATAGATGCATGTGTGGAGGTCGACGACCCTTTGGTTGAGGTACCTACTGCTGTGCCAAATGACAAGGAGACGAGGATAGGACAGTATATTGCCGAACTTATACCCGATGGTGCAACGTTACAGATTGGTGTAGGAGGAATACCGAATGCCGTACTCAACGGATTGCGTAATCATAAGAATTTAGGTCTTCATACAGAGGCAATGACCGATGGTGTGTTGCCACTTATAAAGAGTGGTGTGATAAACAACTCACAAAAGGTTGTGATGCCAGGAAAGAGCATTGCTTCGCTCGCCCTCGGCTCAAAGGCACTTTACGAGTTTATGGATTATAACGAGGATATGGTGTTCAAGGATGTGGCATGGACAAATGATCCGTTCCGCATAAGACAGAATCCAAAGGTTATGTCGATAAACTCTGCTATTGAAGTTGATCTCACCGGACAAGTATGTGCCGACTCTATAGGCACTAGACTCTTCTCTGGGGTGGGGGGACAGCACGACTTTATGTATGGCGGTGCCCTTTCGGAGGGTGGCAAGACTTTTATAGCCATGACAGCAACATCAGGAAAGGGAATATCGAAGATAAAGCCCGTGTTGACAGAAGGGGCTGGTGTAGTAACAACCCGTTTCCAAACACAATATGTCGTAACAGAATATGGGGCAGCTTTTCTAAAAGGGAAAGACCTTGCACAGCGAGCCCATGCCCTTATTGACATTGCAGCACCTGAGGTACGTGAAGACTTGGAACGTGCTGCTTGCGAACGTTTTGGATACAGATTTTTGTACACAAAATAGGTATAAAAGGGTTGTCGCTTACTTATTGTGGGTATGTTACATATCAAAGGCTTCTGCGTCATAAATATAATAATGTATTAAAAACAATTCAATATAGATGAAATTTCATAGACTATTCTATTTATCGTTGCTGCTTAGTTGTATGTTGCTTCCAGAAATACTGATGGCACAGAAACGCTATCAGGTAGGAGTGTGCGACTGGATGGTTCTGAAACGGCAGAAAATTGGAGAGTTTAAGCTTGCTAAGGAACTTGGTTGCGATGGATTGGAAATGGATATGGGTGGATTAGGAAAACGTGATTCATTTGACAACAAGATGCGTCAGCCAGAGATGGCACGATTGTTTCGCCATACAGCAGACAGTCTTGGTATTAAAGTAGGAGCTGTGGCGATGTCGGGATTTTATGGACAGAGCTTCGCAAAAAAACAATCATGGAAATGGCTTGTAGAGGATTGTCTGAACACAATGCAGACTATGCAGGCAAAGGTGGCATTCCTTCCACTTGGTGGATGCGGAAAAGACTGGATTACAAACGCAGTAATAAGAAAAGAAATTGTAACTCGTCTGCATGAGGCAGGAGAGATGGCTCGTCAGCGTGGTCTTGTTATAGGCATAGACACTCCTTTAGATGCAAAGGGTAATAAAAAACTACTAAAGGAAATCAATTCAGAAGGCATAAAAGTATTCTATAAGTTTCAGACTGCTATAGAAAACAAACTTAATATAGCTAAAGATTTGCGCAAGCTTGGTGCAAAAAACATCTGTGGTATTCATGCCAGCAATACAGATGGTGTGTTGCTTCGCAACGACAATGCCATAAATATGACAGAGGTGAAAGTCGCACTCGATAAACAGGGTTGGTCGGGATGGCTCTTCGTAGAGCGTAGTCGTGATGTCAATGATGTGCGAAACGTGAAACGTAATTACGGAGATAATGTGAAATATCTCAAAGAAATATTCCAAGAATAATAACAAACAATATATAAAGGTATAATATGAAAAAACTTTTCATTGTAGCTGTAGCACTATTGGCGCTATACACAACAAAAGCCAATGCGGTAGAGCTCGACTCTAATGGTAGAGATCCCAAATATGTGGAAACAATATTGCAGCGTTCAAAAAAGGTGACGGATGCCTTAAACATTACAGGTACGGAAAAAGGAAACCAAGTACTGAATATTGTGGCAAACCGTTATTTTAAACTTAATGATATATATACAGAGCGCGATAGCCTGAAAAATGTTGCAAAAGCCCTTTCTGGTGATGCCAAGAAACAGAAGATGGAATATGCAGAGATGTTGAAAGATCAGAAACTGTATAAATCTCATTTTGGTTTCATATCAGACTTGTCTGTTTATCTGTCAGATGCAGAGGTTGAAACAGTAAAAGATGTGCTGACCTACAATGTAGTAAAGGTAACATACGAGGCACAGTGCGACATGATACCGACACTAAAGGAAGAAGAAAAGATACAAATTCTGGCATGGCTCAAAGAAGGTAGAGAATATGCTATAGATGCTGAAAGCTCAAAAAAGAAACATGAGGCTTTCGGTAAATATAAAGGACGCATAAACAACTGGCTCTCCAAACGTGGATATAACTTGACTAAGGAACGTGAGGAATGGGCAAAGAGGGTTAAAGCAAGAGGCGGTACGCTATAAAGAACTTAAAAGATTATTTAGAAAGACCCGAATTATATGAAAAACAATTTTAATAATAAGCTCTTACCATTTGGGGGAGTTTGTGTGATGTCTATGGCAATGCTTCTGACATCACATCCCGTTATGGCGCAGAAGAACGGCATAACGGATACACAGAAAAGTAAATATGCCGTTGTCTCGTCCACACCAGTCAGTGCCGTGAAATGGAACGGTGGCTTCTGGGGTGAACGTTTCGGGGTGTTTAGCGGTACCTCGGTGCAAAGTATGTGGGAGACATGGAAATCGGATAAAGGACATGGATGGAACAATTTCCTCATTGCAGCAGGTGAGAAAAAGGGTAAACGTCATGGACCTCCATTCCATGATGGCGATATGTATAAATGGCTTGAAGCCCTTACGGCTGTATATGCAGTAAACAAAGATCCTGAGGTTGGCAAGATAATGGATCGTTTTATTGAACTTATACAAAAGTCGCAACGCCCAGACGGCTACCTTCATACCCCTGTAATCATTGCGGAGATGAATAAGTTGGCTTCTGGCAAAGATGAGGCTAAAGAGAACGCAACGATTGGAACGAAGGTAGGTACAGGAAAGGATGGTGCTTTTGGAAACCGTCTGAATTTCGAGACTTACAATCTCGGTCACCTCATAACGGCAGGTATTATGCATAAGCGTGCAACGGGCAAAACCACTCTCTTTAATTGTGCTGTTAAGGCTGCCGACTTCCTATATGATTTCTATAAGCGAGCTTCTGACGAGTTGGCACGCAATGCCATCTGCCCTTCGCATTATATGGCGATAACAGAAATGTATCGTGAAACAGGAGATCCTAAATATCTTGAACTATCAGAGAAACTTATAGATATACGTGGCAAGGTGGAAAATGGTACGGATGATAATCAAGACCGTGTGCCTTTCCGCCAGCAATATAAGGCAATGGGACATTCTGTGCGTGCCAACTATCTATATGCTGGCGTTGCCGACCTGTATCTTGAAAGTGGCGAGGAACAACTAAAGAATAACCTTGACTCTATATGGGAAGATATCGTAACGAGAAAGATGTATATAACAGGTGCTTGCGGTGCCTTGTATGATGGTACATCACCCGATGGTACTGACTATACTCCTGACAACGTACAGAAAGTGCATCAGAGTTATGGTCGTCCATATCAGTTGCCACACTCAACAGCGCATAACGAGACTTGTGCAAATATAGGTAACCTCTTCTTCAACTGGCGAATGTTTGCTGCCACAGGAGAGGCAAAATATACAGATGTCGTAGAAAACTGTTTGTATAATAGTATACTTTCAGGTATTAGTCTTGACGGAAAGAAATATTTCTATACCAATCCTTTGCGTATGTCAAGCGACTTACCATATAAGTTGCGCTGGCCCAAAGAGCGTACTGAATATATTAGTTGTTTCTGTTGCCCACCAAACACCTTGCGTACTCTCTGCGAAGCTCAAGATTATGCTTATTCTATAGAAAAGAATGGCATATTTGTTAATTTGTATGGTGATAACACATTAAATACGAAGATTGATGGTATTGGTGATATTGCATTGACGCAGCAAACTGACTATCCTTGGGATGGTGGTGTAAACATCACGGTAGACAAGCTGAAAGGCAAAAAACAGTTTGAAATAAAACTTCGTGTTCCTGACTGGTGTACAGAAGGCGCAAAAATTTCTGTAAACGGAGAGGAACAAAATATAGAAACAAAGGCTGGCAGTTATGTATCGATAAATCGTACATGGAAGAAAGGTGATGTTGTTAGCATTAATATGCCGATGCGCACACGTATCGTTGAGGCAAATCCTCTCGTTGAGGAGAGTCGTGGACAGGTTGCAGTGCAGCGTGGACCATTAGTATATTGTCTTGAGAGTACAGACCTTGATGGTTTAAAGATAGATGATATTGCCATTCCTCTTGATGCTGAGTTCACTCCTATAGATATGACAATCAGTGGAAGCCGTATAAAAGCTCTCGAAGGAGAAGTTATAAATCGCAGTGAGGCATCATGGAAAGGGCAACTATATCGTGAAGCTACTGCAAAGAAGAATATGGTGAAGGTTCGTCTCATCCCTTATTATACATGGGGAAACAGAGGAAAGAGCGAGATGACCGTATGGATGCCAGTAGGATTGTAATAATGCGTGGAATTTATAGAACACGCCATAATATATAATAGGTAAAGAAATGAAGAAACTAACGATAACTTTTCTGTCTGCGATTTTTGCTGTGACATCTTTCGCAACAGATATCACAGTAAAACCAGGTCCTTACGCTATAGAGCAGGCTTTGCAGCAGGCTCGTGAACAGCGTAGACTGAATGGTGCGGAGAATGTGAATATCCGTCTTGAGGCTGGTACGTATAGATTAAACCAGTCAATCATTGTGCGTCCAGAGGATAATGGCACAAAGATTATTGCTGAGGGAAATGCTGTGATTAGTGGCGGAGTACAGATTAAGGGATGGAAAAAGCAAGGACGTATGTATGTGGCAGACGTACCTGAGTTTAATGGTCGTCCTCTTGAATTTCGTCAGTTGTGGGTGAATGGCAAGAAAGCTGATCGTGCACGTGATGTGGCAGACTTTGAAAAGATGTATCGCATACGTAGTGTAGACAAAAAGAATGAGATACTCTATGTGCCAGCTGCAGCAGTAAAGAAAATCATTGGAGCAAAACATGCAGAGATGGTTCTCCACGAGATGTGGTGTGTTGCAAATCTGCGTATCAAGGATGTAAAGATACTTGGCGATAGTGCTGCCGTTACATTCCATCAGCCTGAGAGCCATATCCATTTCATGCACCCATGGCCATCGCCAATGGTAACAACAGATGGACATAACTCGGCTTTCTTTCTGACAAACGATAAGGCTCTACTTGACACTCCTGGTGAATGGTATCTTGATACAAAAGAACAGAAGGTTTATTATATACCACGTTCTGGTGAGAATATGGCAACTGCTGATGTTGAGGTTCCTGCTGTTGAAACTCTGATGCGTGTGGAAGGCACTCCAGATAATCCTGTTAAGGATGTTGTTTTCAAAGGACTAACATTTAGTTATGCCACATGGATGCGCCCATCAATAAGCGGTCATGCTCCGCTACAGGCAGGAATGTATATGACAGAAGCATATAAGTTGCGTCCTAAACAGATCCGTCCTAATGGAGATCATAAGCTCGACAATCAAGGATGGGTTGGCAGACCAGCAGCTGCAGTCAGCGTAAGTTGCGCAGAAGATGTAGACTTCACGGAGTGTACGTTTAGTCATTGCGCTTCAACAGGAGTAGAATATTATCAGTACACAAAAGGTGGAAATATCTCGCATTGCACTATAAGCGACATTGGCGGAAATGGAATCCTTGCAGGTAGCTTCGGTCCAGAAGCCCATGAAGCCCATCTGCCGTATAGTCCCTCAGACAGTAAGATAATATGCACAGGTCTTACGATAAGTAACAACCAGATAAAAGATGTTACGAACGAAGACTGGGGCTGCATAGGAATTGGAGCAGGTTTTGTTCGTGATATAAAGATACTACATAATGAGATATCTGAGGTTTCATATACAGGAATAAGTTTGGGATGGGGCTGGAATCAACAAGTATGTTCTATGTCAAACAACCTTGTAAAAGGAAACCTTATTCATCATTATGCTAAACACATGTATGATACGGCAGGTATCTACACACTGGGGTCTCAGCCACATTCGTTTGTGGAAGAGAACGTGGTTCGCGACATCTACTCTCCAGGCTATGCTCACGACCCTAACCATTGGTTCTATTTATATACAGATGAAGGCTCCTCATGTATTACAGTTCGTAACAACTGGACTCCTACAGAGAAATATCTAAAGAATGCCAATGGACCATGTAACGTGTGGGAAAACAATGGTCCAGCAGTAGCCGACAGTATAAAAGCAAAGGCGGGAATAGAAAAAATTATAAATAAAGACTAAACGAATGATTAGAAAAATATTATGTGTAGCTCTTCTTTTAATATGTTCAACTCAGAGTACATTGTACGCACAGATGGTAGCATTATCAGGTTTTAAAAAGTTAGACCAATGGGCTTCTGACTGCATCGAACGGCACGAGCTATCGCTTGGTTATCCTGGCAATAACGATATCAAGTTGCAGGACTTTTATAAATGGTATACTGACAACAACCTTGCATCGATGATTATCAACAATGCTGGTGATCCATTCTCCACGGGAGACCATACCCTTTCTTCGCTTGACTTTGAACACGAAGTGATTGAATATTTCGGTCCGAAATATGGTTTTGATAAGGATAATCTATGGGGCTTGGTTACAATGAGCGGTACGGATGGCAATAATCATGGCATCTACTTCGGTGTAAACTATCTCAAGAAGCTCACTGGCAAGATGCCTATCGTATATGTCTCTGACGAGGCTCACTATAGCAACTACCGCCTCTGCGACCTGCAACACTTAGATGTAAAGCTGGTTAAGAGCGACGAAATGGGACGTATGATACCAGATTCGTTGGATAAAGCACTCAATCCAGAGCGTCCTTGTTTGATAATCTATGCTATGGGTTCCACGTTGAAGGGAGCTATTGATGACCAAAAGGCACTCAATAAGGTGCTTGCCCAGCATAGTGGCATGGCAGTGTATCGCCATATAGATGCTGCGCTCTTTGGGGGCTATCTTCCTTTCACGGAGCATAAAGACTTGGTAAATCGTAAGAACTCCGAGTTTGAGTCGATAAGTATTAGTGGTCATAAGTTCTTCGGTATCGACAGTCCGTGTGGTCTGTTCATCACCTCTCGTCATATCTATGACAATCAAACAACCTTTGATATCCCTTATCTTAACGCTAATATGCGCATGATCAACTGCTCACGCTCTGGCGTTGAACCTATAAAGTTTTGGTGGCTTATCCAAACAATAGGTGATAAAGGCTGGACTCAGCAGGCAGAACAAATCAAGACAAACACACAATATCTCATGTCGCAGCTTGAAAGCATCAATTGGCCTTATTGGCAAAATGAATATAGCAATACAATACTCTTCAAGCGTCCTGCAGATAATATTGTGAGAAAGTATAATCTGGCTTGTGGAGAGGCTTTCGGACAGAAAGTTTCACATATCGTTGTTATGCAACATATCACCCGTGAAGCGATAGATATGTTTATTGCTGATTTGAAATAAACTGCAAAGCAATTCCTTTGCATGTGCTTAGGGTAAGCATTTGCTCAGATGAAGGTACGAAAATATCTGATTGTGTGCGCAAACGTTTACAGTTGATATAAATCAAATTATATGCAAATATGCACAAAAAATCATTGAAAAAGTTTGTTGTGTGCGATAACAGACATACCTTTGCATTGTCAAAAGGAAATTAAAAACATAGGAAAAACCTTTAAGGTTAATAAAAGATAGGTATTAAAAGGTAAAAAGAAGATTGTTGGGATAACATTACGAAAAGGTATTAGAGGTAAAAAGAAGATTGTATTGAAGGATAACAAATAGGTTTTAGTCGTTGAGACTAATTGTTTTGATGATAAGTTAGTTTAATAGATTTAGGTAAAAGATTAGTTGTTTGATTTGAGTTAGTCACCCCTGCTTGCTGTTATATACAGCAACAGGTTCGTGAGTAACGAGAAAACAAATCAAAAAGTGTATTTTGAGAGGATAACAGTATTAAGCAACAAGCAACTTAGACGTTAGTATTTTGAGAAATAGATAAAATTAGAGGAGATTGTTCGTCGGAAGAGCAATCTCCTTTGTTTTTCTCATTCCAGATGCTATTATATATATTTTAAGTTTTAGCGGACAGCAATAATTGGTATAGATCAAGCTTTATACATCATACATATAGATACATCAATCCCCCTCGTCAAGATCAAAATGCTTAACGAGGGGGATTGTTGAATGTAGGGGAAATGCTTCCCTCAGATATTTAGTTGAAGTAATAAAGGAATGTGGCAACACCTTCAAGTGCTTTCTTGCCACTCTCTTTAATCTCAATACGGAACTTTATCTCTGCTTTTGTTACACCGCGCAAGTTGGCAATGCTTTGCAAATCTGTAACAAGACGTATGCTCTCGCCAGACTTCACAGCCTGTCCAAACTTCATTTTGTCCATGCCGTAGTTTACCATCATCTTCAGATTGTGTACCTCAATAATCTGATTCCACAGATATGGAAGCATAGACAATGTAAGATAGCCATGAGCTATTGTCGTCTTGTAAGGACTCTCCTCCTTAGCTTTCTCTGTGTCAACATGTATCCACTGGTGGTCGAGAGTGGCATCAGCAAACATATTAATGCGCTCTTGCGATAGTTCCACATAGTCAGATGTTCCGAGATTCTTGCCAAGATATTCAGCGAACTCGTCGTAGTTGTTAATGATAAGTTTTGCCATATATAATTTATTTTATTGGTTATCAGCTTTTTGCTTGTAATCTTTTGGAGTTATCACCACTTCATAAAGCGTCTCGCCTTTATGCTTTGTGGAATGGAAAGTGTACTGAAAGTTGTAGCCAGCCTCTTTATACGGACGAATGCCTGTATTTCCCTTCAAACTTTCCACCATATCCTTTTTGATATTCGTCTGTCGAAGTGCAGTAGTGTCGGCATTACCCGAAACCGACATATAGTAATGCAACGTTAGCGTCTGCTTGTTGAATACGAGACTGTCGGTCATAACGACATCCGACACCTTCATCGGACAATTCTTTGCCGTAAACTCTTCCGCCTCACGTGCAGCACGGTCTTCAAGACTCTCCTGACATGATACTACCGCAAGAGCAGCAACGGCAAACATGATTATTCTTCTCATATACTCCTTATTATATTATACTCATGCAAAGTTACAAATAATATTCGTAACGAACATATTATTTATGCATTTGAGTGGCAGTCTGTTCGTTTTTTCTGAATACCAATTGGTGCAATAATGCTGTAACATACTCTTAATATTTTCGTAATCTAATATACAATCAGCACATCAAGTAATTAGATTAATTTTGCAGAAAATTAATATACGCAATATGAAGGAGACTAAGAAAACGTTGCTAAATGATGTCAGAAAAGACCTGAAATCTGGCGACAAACTGGAGAAACTTGTTGTTGATTTTGCTATCAGAAAGACTGTTGGAAGCAGAAAAGACCTTGACGGAGTGTTCTATTCTAAGAACGGCAAACACCTGCTAATGGCATCCAAAGGTATCAGTGGTAAATACATAGTATGCGAAGGAGTGAGAGAGATTGATGCAGACTCATTCTGGGGATGTGCATATTTAGAAGGTATAGAACTGCCTGAAGGATTGGAGAAGATAGGGCATGAGGCTTTCGGCAAATGTATATCCCTCAAAAGTATTACTATTCCTGAGAGTGTAAAGACGATAGGCATCAATCCGTTTATAGGTATTCATGACATCAAAGTAGAGAGCAAGTCGCCAATGATTACGTGCGACGGCAAAGCTGTTTATACCAATAATGGAAAAACTCTCATATCATTCATATCCAACTGTAAGGAATTCAGCATACCAGAGGGTGTGGAATGTATCAGCGAAAAAGCGTTCTCTGGCAATAGTAAGTTGCAACGTATAACATTACCACAATCGCTGAAGGTTATAGAAGATGGTGCATTCTTTGACAGCGACGCCATAGTTTCCATAGAGATACCCGAAGGTACGCAAACAATTGGTAATTGTTCGTTTACTGATTGCATATCTTTAAGTAAAGTGATATTCAGAGGTATCCCTCCAAAGATGAAGCGTAGCATGCTCACAGGATGCGACAACATACGCGAAATTAGTATTCCTGCCGATAGCAGAAAGCAGTTTAAGAAACTTGCAAGAGACTATGATGAGCGTATTATTGAAAGGACCATACAGAAAGACCCGAATAGAAAGTCGCCTGTTTATAAATAAACTACTGTCATGAAAGAAAAGGATTTAAAGAGAGCATACGTAGACCGCGACATAAGTTGGATGTACTTTAACCACCGAATATTGACAGAGGCACAGAAAGAAGACATTCCACTACTTGAACGTCTATCTTTTCTCGGCATATATTCAAACAACCTTGATGAGTTCTTCCGTGTAAGGATGGCATCACTCAACAGATTACTTGAGTCTGCAGGTAAGAATGCAAAGCAAGAGAGAGAACATCTGAAACAGACAATAAAGACTATCAACAAGCTTAACGCAACATATAGCAGAGAATACACGGAGACTATAGACCAGGTATTCAGTAAACTAGAGGAACACAAGATACGACTACTCGATGAGAAGCAACTGAATACCGAACAAGAACAGTTCCTGAGGGATTTCTTTTACGATAAGCTTAACGGAGCGACAAACCCGATATGGCTGTCGAAGATAGACGAAATAGGGAAACTGCAAGACAACCGCATATATCTGATAGTGAAAAGAACGGAGGTGGAACAATCTTTCGGTAAGAAACCAAAGACAGACTATGCCATAATAAAAGTGCCTGACACGGAACTTGGACGCTTCATTGTCCTACCCGACAGCGACGGATACCAGAACGCCATGTACCTTGATGATGTGGTTCGCTTCTGCTTACCATTGATTTTCATAGGGTTTAAGAAAAGCGTTTTCGAAGCTTTTTCCTTTAAATTCACGAAGGATGCAGAGATGGAAATGGAGAACGACTCCGACTATGGCGTACTGGAAATGATAGCAAAAGGGGTGAACAGTAGGAAGAAAGGCGAACCCGTAAGGATAATATACGATGCCCTTATGCCTAAGGACATTCAGAAGAAAATTATGGCTCGCCTCAACGTTGACCATCTCGACTCTACATTGCCGAGCGGAAGATATCAAAACCACAAAGACCTGATGAAATTTCCAGACTTCGGGCATAAGGAACTGAAATACCCTAAGTGGCAATACGTGATGAAGCCTGAATTTATGAGCGAAGTAAGCATTTTGGAACAGATAAGAGAGAAGGACAGATATATCCACGTGCCTTACCATTCGTTCAATGCTTATATCCGTGTGCTGCGAGAGGCTGCTCTCCATCCCGATGTAAAGGAGATTAAGACAACGCTCTATAGGCTTGCCAACGATTCAAAAGTGGTGAAAGCTCTTGTTTGCGCTGCACGAAACGGTAAAAAAGTAACCGCCGTAGTGGAACTGCTGGCACGCTTTGACGAGAAGAGCAACATAAAATGGAGCAAGATAATGCAGGAAGAAGGCATCAACGTGATATATGGTGTTGAGGGACTGAAGGTTCACTCCAAACTCCTGTATATAGAAGCAAAGAAGGGAAACATTGCATGTATCGGTACGGGAAACTTTCACGAGGGCAACGCAAAGATATATACCGACTACCTGATGATGACGGCTCGCAAAGAGATTGTCAGTGAGGTCAATCGTGTATTCGACTTTATCAACCGTCCTTTCTCGCAACCTCGCTTTCGCGAACTCCTCGTATCGCCTAATGTAATGAAGACTAAACTGCTGCATATCATTAACACGGAGATAAGAAATGCTAAGGCTGGAAAGGAGGCTTGGCTAAAGATAAAGATTAACCATATCACGGAGAAGGATATGGTGGAGAAGCTGTATATGGCTTCAAAAGCTGGTGTTAAGGTGGATATCGTTATAAGAGGCAACTGCTCCATCGTACCTGGCATTCCTGGCATTAGCGAGAATATAAAGTGCGTTGGTATCATCGACCGCTATTTGGAACACTCCAGAATTATAATAGCATGCAATGGTGGGAAGCCTCTGTATTATATCGGCAGTGCCGACTGGATGCCTCGCAACCTGCTTAACCGTATTGAAGTGTACACCCCTGTCTACGACATCGATATGCAGCGCGACCTGCTGAGAACCATAGAATATGCCCTTGCCGACACCACAAACGGCAGACTTATAGATGGAAGAGGCAACGACCCTATACAGAATACTGACGGAAGCAAGTTCCGTTCACAAGAAGAAATATATAAAAAGACTATATGATGGGAAAAGAAAAAGTGAAAAAGAACGATGGCAAAACTGATTGCTTTGATATTTCATATAACTATGCCGCCATCGATATTGGCTCCAACGGAGCACGACTGCTGATAAAAAACTTCTTTCGCAAGAATGGTATCGAAGAGCCAAAGATAACACGAGTGATGTATATGCGTGTTCCTCTACGACTGGGAAAGGATGTTTTTACTTTAGGAAAAATATCCAAAGAGCGCGAAGAGAAGATGGAACAGATGCTCAAAGCCTTTAAACATATCATGAAACTTAATGATGTGGTCAGCTTCCGAACATGTGCCACATCGGCTATGCGTGATGCCGAAAACGGTGAGAAGGTTCTGAAACGACTGCGAAAAGAAACTGGCATACGCATAGAGATTATCAACGGACAGGAGGAGGCACGTCTTCTCTACAACAATATCGTGGAAAACACGGAGTGTACGGAGGGTGATTTCGCCTTTATCGATGTAGGTGGAGGAAGCACAGAGATATCGCTGCTTCACAACGGACTACTCGCCCACAGCAAATCGTATAACATCGGAACACTTAGAATGTTAAGCGGAAAGGTATCAAAGTCTGTCATCAACGAGATGTCAACAGATTTGTCGCTATACGCAAAGGAGAACCCAAACATCCGTCTTATCGGTTCTGGCGGAAATATAAACAAACTTTTCAAACTTGTTCACTCTAAAAAAGATCCTAAAGAAATTACCGTGAACGAGATAAAAGAAATACGCGACAAGCTGAAAACGCTAAGCGTAGAAGAACGCATAGAGCAATACGGGCTTAAGCCAGATCGTGCTGACGTCATCATTCCTGCATCCGACATATACGTGCTTGCCGCAGAATCCTTAGGCTGCGACTGCATATACGTTCCCAATATCAGTCTTGCCGATAGTATAGTGGACGGACTTAATGTCAACCAAGGATAGGACTAACGCCTCTTAATCATAGGGGTTAGATAACGTAAAGTCCCACTTAGAAAGGGCTATCAGGGTTTCTCAAAATGCTGATAGTCTTTTCTTGTATCCCAGTTGCCGCCCCACGAGAAACCGTGTTCTATAAACAATCTGTAGCACAAATCACCCTTCTCTATCTTGTATTTATATTTCTTAGACCTATCAACATACGGTCTACCCTTCTCGGGACTTACAATCAAGGTGCCGTTACTCCTTTTCTTAACATATGGGTTATACAGAGGATTGATGTCGATAGCCTTACCTCGGCTATGGTTAGACATCACATTAGTGCCTGCCACATAGCGGAAATTAAAGCAAGACGTATTGTTTGCTTCCATCGATTTCGTGTCGTCAGCATCATAATCATCAATGAGTTTCATGCGCTCTATAGGATATTTGGCATCGAAAAGTTTTCTGAATATCTCCACTAAATCGTGCGCTATATCCTTGTTGCATACAAGTTCTCCAATAAGAATGTCCCCCCTTAAATTATAATGAAGCACCTTCACATAGCGCAAGTCGTCTCGTTTTATCGTGCAGTTCTTCTTGTACGTCTTACCCTGCATACGACTAAACACCTTGTCTGAAATAGTTTCTGAAGTAAAACAATGCTCTATGCCATAGTTAGTAACATCCGCACACCTCACCTTCTCGCCAACTTTCCACGTACGTAGAGCATCATCGTCCGCCTTTGCATATACAGCAACAACAAAAAAGAGGATAAAAGCTAATATTTTTCTAATCATTTCCTTTTACACCTTATTATATTATTGTTGCAAAGGTATACAAATTGTACTTTCCTGCAAAGAATTATTGTTGATAATAAAATTATATGCACCGCCACACTTGGTTTTGTCTCTTAAAAGCATTACCTTTGCACCATAAAGAAACATGTCGATTTACGTGTTGGCTCCATAGCTTAGCTGAATAGTTTGAATCCCACTGGAGTCACTAAAATGTGGTAAAAATAACGCTAGTAAAAGCCACTTATTTACAGAATATATGTCCTATACGCCGAATTAATCATTACAAAAAACATTCTTTTATTACTTTATTTTTTCAAAAAAATCTGTCATTCTGTCATTAAGAAGAAGAAATGTCTATATATCAGAGAGTTATGACGCTGATAGATAATGTTTATTTACAATATCTGTCATTTATCTGTCATACTACTAAAAAAGGGGATTATCTTCCTAATCACTTAATACATAAGACTTTAAGTGATATTATTGCATAGATTTCCGATCTATTAACTATATCGTTTTTGTGCGTTAGCCTATACTTATTTGTATGAGAAGTGGGTAATTTTAGGCGTTAAGGTCTATATTTTTTCAAAAAAAAGGGATTTTCCGCCCCAATATCCACAGAAATTTGTAGATTTATCCTACTTTTCATGACATATATGCCTGTTTCTACCCCATTTTATGACAGATAAATGACAGATATTGTAAACAAAAGTTATCTATCGGTGATATAACTTTTTGATATACAATGGTTTGTATTTTTCGCTGACAGAATGATAGATAAAACAAAAAAAATAATATAGATTACATATAGGTTAAATATTATTG
>CAVKAH010000037.1:0-15954 GCA_963654095.1 Oscillospiraceae bacterium | reverse complement strand
ATATATATCCCAAGATGACGATGATGAAGAGTATCACCATCACTTCAAGATTTTCCATTATCCCTTATTTCTTTTTATCCTTAAAAACTAAATACAAATAGTGGTGCAAAGTTATACAATATATTTGGTGCAGCAAAAGGTTGATATTGAAATAATTTAAAATAAAAACTTGTCTTTGTGCTTTTTACGTCAAAAAATCATTACCTTTATCGTCGTAAACAATGTTGTACATCGTATGCAATGTATAATTTAGGGAAACGTAAATCATAAATTTGTACGTTGAATATCACAGGATTAACGGATAGATAATATGTCAAATAAACTGCGAATTGCTATTATTGGTGGGGGCGCAGCAGGATTCTTTGCTGCGATAAAAGCCAAACAAAGAAAGCCTGAAGCTGAGGTTTTTATCTATGAAAAGAATAAGAAAGTGCTTGCCAAAGTTGAGATTACGGGTGGTGGTCGATGTAATCTTACTAATACGTTTGATGACATTTCCGATCTGAAACATGCCTATCCACGTGGACACAAACTAATGAAAAGACTATTCAAAACCTTTGATTACCATAGTACTTTTGAATGGTTTGAAGATAACGGAGTACCCCTTGTCGTGCAGGAAGACCAGTGTGTGTTCCCAAAATCGCAGGATTCTCATAGTATAACAGACTGTCTTATTACCACCGCCAAACGTCTTGGCGTGAAGATAATTACCAATTATCGGCTTGTTGGCATTACGGAGCAGGCAGACGAAAAGCTACAACTCGAGTTCGTTACTTCTGACAAAGTAGGTGATTTAAAGAATGATCGTTCTCAAAGAAAACAGCTCCTTTTCGACCGTGTGGCAATAACTACAGGTGGACATCCACAAGTGCACCATTTCTCACATCTGTCTGCTTTAGGACATAAGATAGAATTTCCTGTGCCTTCGCTCTTTACTTTCAATATAGCAGAAAAGGCTCTTCGTGAGCTGATGGGCACAGTGGTGGATACTGTCATTACCTCTATTCCTGGCACAAAGTATCGTTGTTCGGGGTCGTTGCTAATCACGCATTGGGGAATGAGCGGACCTGCAATACTTAAACTATCTTCTCACGCAGCGCACTACCTTAGTGATAATAATTATCAGGTGCGACTTTCGGTAAACTGGATTAACGAAACCAACCGTACAGTGGTGGATGAAAACATCCAAGAATTTGCCGTTAGGAATTCGCAAAAGCAGCTTTCTAATGCTCGTCCTTTTGGTTTGCCTTCCCGTCTTTGGATATATCTCATTTCAAAACTCGGTTGGACTGTAGATAAGAAATGGTGCGAGATAGGCAAAAAGATGTTTAATGTGCTGATAGAAACGCTCACTAACGACAGTTATCTGGTTGATGGCAAAGGTAGCTTTAAGGAAGAGTTCGTTACGTGTGGTGGCGTATCTCTCGACAATATTAATATGAACACCCTTGAAAGCAAGGTTTGTCCTCATCTTTTCTTTGCTGGCGAGGTGCTTGACATTGATGCTATAACTGGCGGATTTAATCTTCAGGCAGCATGGACTACAGGGTATGTTGTTGGACAAAATATAGTAGAGTAGGGATGGGGATGAAAAATAATTACCCTCTCCCTATCTTTAAATGTATTATCCCTATCCTTTAAATGTCTTATCCCTATCCTTTAAATGTCTTATCTCTATTTTTAAAGAACAAAACCCTATGAGATAAAACAAAATAAAGGCTTTATTTAAGTAAATACAACTTTTATTTCCTTAAATAAAGATTGTATTTTAATCTTATCTATATGTTTTTAATGTTTTTCTGATAATCTTCGCTTAAAAAGAACATAACATTCCCGTCTTTTTTTGAGTATTACAGGATTGCAAAAATCAGGCTTATATGTCAATAATCATTTCTCACTGTCCTCTTCGCTTGATTTCTCTGTTTGTATCTCTTCAGGTAGCATGATAGTAGCATCCTCTTCAAGGAACAGAGTGTCGCTCATGTCGGTAAGCGACTTCTTTTTCTTGTTCTCTTGAGCACCCGCTTTGAGCAGTTTCTTTGCTGCTGTGATGATGCTCGCTCCGCTATCGGCAGTAGTAATCTTTAGTTTTGAAATCTTTTTGATAGTGTCGTTCATGCTTGATTCCACATCCATGAAGCGGATACCAAAGTCTTGAACGCGGTCGATTACTGTATTGGCGGCATCCATCATCATTTGTTGATTTTTAAGTTGTCGTACCTGAGTCCACATCATCTCCAATACGCGCAGGTTCATATACATGGTTTGAGGTCCAAGAATCATTACTCCTTCGTCGTAAGCCTCACGCCAAAGCGTGTCGTCGTTTAGCAACGCAAGGTTCAATGCCCCTTCGATAGGAACATACATGATAGCGAAATTCAGCTTGTTGTAGCCACTTGGCAGATATTTGGTATATTCTTTCTTTGCCAATCTCTTCACTTGAGCCCTTACGCTGGCTATGTGCGACTTCAGATATTCCGCCTTTTCAGGAGTGCCGTCTTCGGCATTCATGTATCGCTCATAATCAGTTAGAGACATCTTGGAGTCTACTACGACGTGGCGATTATTAGGGAAATGCAGAATAAAATCAGGAATGAGACCTCTTCCGTCATCACCTTTTGCCTGTTTTCCTGCTTTGTCTTTAAGTGTTTCTTGGGTGTCGAATTGCTCTCCCTCTTTGAGTTCGAGGTCTTCAAGCAGTTGTTTCAACTTTAATTCTCCAAAGTTGCCCTGCACTTTCACTTCTCCCGTAAGAGCCCTTGTTAGCCTGTCGGCAGTCTCACCTAAGGCAGCACTCTTTTGCATATTTATTTTTATAGTCTCGTCAAGTCGGGTGAGAGCCTCGCTCTGTTGCTGCTTTGATTTGTCGAAAGCCTCTTGCATATCTTTCAAACTCTGCTGAAGAGGATTTATAATCTTCGACACTTGCTCAGTGTTGCGCTCTCCAAGCTCTTCTTGTCTGCGTTTCAGAATCTCCTCAGATGTAGTCTGCATTTGCTCACGGATAAGTCTTGTCTGACTGTCCATGTGCTCTTTGTTCATCTGCTTCAATGCCTCAATTTGCTTATCAGAAGTATCTTTTATCTGTGCAAGCTGTAGGTTATACGAGCGTTTTATCTCATCAATCTGCTTTTCGTAATACTCCTTTTGGTCTTGCAACTGATTAGTTAAAGACGCTTTCTGCTCTTCATAAAGCTTTTGCGCATTTTCTTTTTCTTTGCCTATTGCCGCTTCGTGGTTCTCTTTCTCCACCTGTAGTTGCTTTTCAAAGTCAGACTTTTGCGTAATCAGTTGCGCTTTATAGTTCTCTGTCTGTACTTTTTGTACATTGCGTTCAGATGTGAGAGTCATCACTTGTTCCTGTTGTTGCGTTATAGTTTCTTCCTGTTTTTTTTGTTTCTCGTTAAGACTATTCACTTGTGAACGTAGGTTTTCTATCAATTCAGAATTGTCGGATTGATTTCCCTTCCCTTTATTTCCTGCAATGAATCCTAAAGTAGCCATTACTACAGCTACGATAAGCATAATGAAAATGGTTGTTCCCATATATCGAAATCTATATTTTTAGTTACAAATTAATGGTAAGGTTGACATTTTTTATGTCATAACGATACTACAAAATTACGTTTTCTTTTTTGATTTAAAGAAATCTTTAATAGAAAACATACATATCTTATGACTTTTGAGTTACTCCTATTAATTGTTATGAATTGTCTTGGAGTTAGTATTTACATTTTTCCTGTTGAACGGAATGTCTTGTTATAGGTCTGTGTATTCAGGCAAATCTTGAAGAAATGTGTACGATTTCTTCTCATAGTCTATCTTGCAGCAATAGTGGCTCATGCCGTTGCTCACCACGAGATAGTCGGCATGGAGTAGGGTGTTGTATGAAAATATCTGATTAAAGGTCTTTTGTGTGATGGGTATCGTAGGTGCTTTGTATTCGATAATCATCCTGGGCTGGAGCTGACGGGTATACAACACGCTGTCGCAACGGAGCTTCTTCTTGCCAACCTGCAATTCCATTTCGTTGGCGAGTAGGGCAGAGGGGTAGCCTTTATGGTTTATGAGGTAGTGTATGAAATGTTGGCGAACCCATTCCTCTGGAGTAAGCGCAATAAACTTATTGCGCAGTATGTCCAGAACATATATCTTGCTATTCATCGTTTTTGTCCGTAGCTCGCATGGCGGCAGGTTTAGCTGATTCATTTCTTTACCTTTATTTGTTTGCTTTGTATTTTTGTTCTTATTTTTATTCTTATTTTTTATTATCTTTGCATAAGATAAGCTGCACCTCAGCAATAAGTCTAAACAAGTTTAGCTTATATTGCCTTCGGTTTGCATTATCTTTGCATAAGATAAGCTGCATACAAAAATAATAATATTTAATGGATTCTTTATCACTTTACATAAAATATGTGGTTTGGGAATTTACGTATTGGTATTTTGAAAAATATTTTGGAGCTCTTGTCTGGTGTGATTATTTAAATAGCTACAAGTAAAGATAGCATTCTGTTTAACATTATTATACATATAATGATTATGGACTATTTTATTTGTAATGTATAAAAAGGTTAAAATAATAAGATGGCGGAAAAAACGATTGCTGTAACTTACGACAGTATTATGACGGATTTAAAATCTGGAATTTACTCTCCTGCTTATCTCCTAATGGGGGATGAGGCTTACTATATTGATAAGATTTCGGATTATATTGCGGAACATGCGCTGAAACCAGAAGAAAGAGATTTTAATCAGCAGATAGTGTTCGGGGCTGATGTTACGGCTGCACAGGTGGCTGACATGGCAAGAAGTTATCCTGTTATGGCGGAGCGGCAGGTGATTATTGTTAAGGAGGCACAAAATATAAAGAATTGGGAGCAGCTGGAGAAATATCTCGAGAAACCAGCAAAGACCACAGTTCTTGTCGTCTGTCATAAGAATGGTAATATCGATGGAAGAAAGAAAATCCTTGGTAGGTTTAAAACGGCAGGAGTTGTGTTCGAGAGTAAAAAGAAACGTGAGTCAGAATTGCCGGGATTTATTGTTAACTATCTGAAAGCCAAAGCGAAAGTTAATATCGAAAATAAGGCGGCACAGATGATTGCTGATAATATTGGCTCGGATCTAAACCGCCTTACGGGGGAGCTCGACAAGCTGGTCTTGTCGTTAAAAGATGGGGAAATGCGTGTTACACCTGATATCGTTGAGCAGAGAATAGGTATAAGTAAAGACTTTAATCCATTTGAACTCAGAAACGCAATTGCTGCAAAGGATGTGGTTAAGGCTAACCTTATTGTGAAATATTTTGACAGTAACCCAAAAACAGGTGGTGCTTTTGTACTTATTCCTATATTATTCTCTTATTTTCAAAATCTTATGATAGCATACTATGCTCCCAACAGACGCAGTGATGTTGATGTGGCAAAGTGGCTGGAATTACGGGGAGCTTGGGCTGCAAAAGAGTATATGCTCGGGATGAAAAACTATTCAGGGGTAAAGGTAATGCAGATTATTCAGAAGATTAGAGAGGCTGATACGAAATGTAAAGGACTTGACAATCCTAACACTCCGGCGGGGGAGCTGCTGAAAGAACTGATTTTCTTTATTATGCATTAGTATGGTTTTGTATTAAATATGGCGGATTCTTTAATTTCCGTACTATATATAATAAGGTGTGTCTGTATGAAGGGCACACTTTTTTATGCGTTGTGTATGGGGAGGGTACTTTAACTTGGATTCGTCCTTGTTTCGTGTTTGGTGTAAGAAATATTGTGGAAACGGAAAAAACGAACAATTTCTCATTTCAAACTTAGCTTTTTTAATGGAGAAAATACCTGATATTTCTCCCTTTTTCGTGATTTTGGTAGCAATTTCTCTACTTTTTATCCCTATATTTGTAAAAAGATTTTTTTTGACTGAACAGACTTTTTAAGGCTAATATGGCATAAAATCAGACTGTTATGTCTGTTTTGAGCTTCTGAGAATTGTGAAATTTTACTTTGTCTTACCACTGTTTCAAAATACTCCAAAACTTCATTTTCTTGCCGTTTTATAGAGGGCAAAATTTGAAGTTAACATTCTTTTGTATTTAAATATATATAATTTGGATTTGTGAAATTTACATATTTGTGTTATAATTTATATTTTTAATAAACAGATTCCGTAAAACTGAAATATAGAAACATGTACTCATAATCACGTCTGTAATATCAAATATCTACATTTCGATATTTGTATGTATAAATATACCTATGAAAAATACCTCTCTAAAATACAGAAAATCAGCATATTTGACCCAATATAAGCACAAAATTATACCAAAATAATGGGAAAGCAAGCTAATTTCGCTCAAATTAATGAATATAGGTTTTGTAAATGTGTTATATCTACCTTATAGCCAATAATTTAGTCTATTTTATGCAAGAAATACATATACCTATATTTTAAAAGCCGTATTCGGGTTTGTATTTGTGAATAAATAAAACTCAACAATACGAAATATATAATTTAAATATGTATATCAAAATGTAAATTCCGATATTTTATAATATCTTCTACAAATGTTGCGTATGTCGGAATAATGATATAACTTTGTAAAATCATAAAGAATTGAACAAAAAAGCACTGTTTTACTATAAAAGAGGGATATGAAAGATAGAATTAAGCAGCTTATGGAGTCGCAACACATGACTCAGGTGAAGTTCGCAAATTATATAGGCATGGCTCCCGCCACGCTGAATAGTATTTTTAATGAACGTACAAAACCTACACTAAATACTGTTGAAGCAATTCGCAGTAAATTTCCTAATATTAACATAGATTGGTTGATGTTCGGAAATGGAACAATGTTTATAAGTGGAGATAACGATAATAACGACTCCTCTACCCTACAGGAGAATATTAGCGGGGAGCAGTCTTTGAACTTTGGAGAAGCTCACGAGACATCGGAAAATATACAAAATATTACTGCTTCGCAGAGATTTCCACAGGGTGGAACGCCTAAAAATATGTCAACACAGGGACAACCAGTGCGCACGGATATTATATATAAGGAAAAGGAACGTAGACGTATAACGGAAATAAGGGTATTCTATGACGACCAAACATGGGAAAGTTTTGTTCCCAAGAAATAAATATTGAGTTTTTGCAAGATTGGGCAAGATATTATTATATACAGAAACTTTTCTTAAAGATTTTGCCTAATTTTGCAAAAACTTATAAGAAAACTGATGAAAAAATACATTTTAGACTTGACTGTATCTGCAGTGGAGCATATTAATGATAAGTATGTTCTGTTGAAACTTACTGATAATAAGCCCCTTCCGCAGATGCTTCCAGGACAGTTTGTAGAGGTAAAGGTTGATGGATCGTCAACAACTTTCTTGCGTCGTCCTATTTCAATAAACTTTGTTGATTATCAATCTAATGAGCTTTGGTTGCTTGTGGCTGCTATTGGTGACGGCACTCGAGCACTGGCTCGATTAAAGGCTGGGGATGTGCTTAACTGTGTGTTGCCACTCGGTAACTCGTTTACGATGCCAGCGGACAAGAGTTCAAAAGTGTTGCTCGTTGGTGGAGGTGTCGGCGTAGCTCCATTGTTGTATTTTGGTAAGGTATTGAACGATAATGGTATACGTCCTGTGTTCTTGCTCGGGGCACGCTCCGCAAAAGACCTCTTGCTGCTTGATGAATTTAAAAAATATGGCGAGGTTTGCGTTACAACAGAGGATGGAACAGAAGGTGAGAAGGGATTCGTTACTAACCACTCTGTGTTACAGCGAGTTAGATTTACTCAGATATCAACGTGCGGACCAAAACCTATGATGGTTGCCGTGGCAAAATTTGCCCATTCGCATAATATCTTCTGCGAAGTGTCTTTGGAAAACAAGATGGCTTGTGGGGTCGGTGCATGCCTCTGCTGCGTTGAAGGTACAAAAAAGGGTAATCTTTGTGTATGTAAAGAAGGACCAGTGTTTAACATAAGTGATTTATCATGGCAGATTTAAAAGTAAATATAGGTGAACTGAAACTGAAAAATCCAGTAATGACAGCATCTGGCACCTTCGGATATGGACCAGAATATGCTGATTTCGTGGAACTTAGTGAGATTGGCGGCATTATCGTAAAAGGAACAACGCTGAAGCCTTGTCAGGGAAACGATTATCCCCGTATGACTGAAACGGTATCAGGAATGTTGAATTGCGTTGGTCTGCAGAATAAGGGTGTTGACTATTTCTGTGAGAAGATATATCCCGAAATAAAGGATATTGATACTAATATGATAGTTAATGTAAGTGGCTCGTCTCCAGAAGATTATGCAGAATGTGCCACTCGTATTGATGCTTTGGACAATATTCCAGCTATAGAGCTGAACATCTCTTGTCCTAATGTTAAAGACGGCGGTATGGCATTTGGAGTTACTTGTCAAGGGGCTGCAAGTGTTGTTAAGGCAGTGCGTCAGCGTTATCATAAAACACTGATAGTCAAGCTCTCCCCTAATGTTACGGACATAACAGAGATAGCACGTGCGGTAGAGGCAGAAGGTGCCGACAGCGTGTCGTTAATCAACACTCTTATGGGTATGGCTATAGATATTGAAAAGCGTAAACCGATGTTGAGTATTAAAACTGGCGGGTTAAGCGGTCCTGCTGTAAAGCCTGTTGCTGTACGCATGGTTTGGCAGGTGGCTAAGGCTGTAAAAATACCAGTTGTCGGACTTGGTGGTATCTGTAATGCTCATGATGCTATAGAGTTTTTGCTTGCAGGGGCTTCTGCAATAGAAATCGGTACGGCAAATTTCCTTGATCCGCAGGTTACTGTAAAGGTAAAGAATGGACTTAACGAATGGCTTGATACACATGGATGCAAATCTGTAACTGAAATTATCGGTGCTCTTAATGATTAATATTTATATAAAAGTAAGTAATATCAATATTAAATATTAAGGAAAATAAACAACTATTTAAATAAAAATACAAAGCAATATCGTTTATAATTGTTAATAACTGTAGGCAAATATAAAAGAAAGCAAGAGCAACAAGTATCTTGCTTTCTTATATATTTACTTTTATTACAATAAGTATTTACAAAGTATTGTTTGTTGAATGACAGAAGCAAAAACTTTTATTCTGAAAATTTGGTTATAAGTCATAAAAGTATTACCTTTGCATCCGCAAAATGGGGTTCCGTAGCTCAGTTGGATTAGAGCAACGCCCTTCTAAGGCGTGGGTCTTGGGTTCGAATCCCAACGGAATCACATAGGTTATAGAGGATTTTACTTCGGGTAAAGTCCTCTTTTCGTATCTATAAAGTTCCCTTTTCATATATATATGGTTGCGTTGCGGACTGGCTGTGCATCGTTGCATAGTCGGTTGTTTCTTATCACACCTTTTTGTTTTTTTGTATATCTGCCAAAAAGAGACCTGGAATGAGCGTAAAATCTCTTTTTGTCATATAAGCCTTTTTTTTTATGCTGCAAGATTTGTATCTTTGCAACGGAATTGACAACACCCTTTAGTTTTACTACGCAAATTATGAAAAAGAAAATAGACATTACTCGCGACAAAATCGATTTCGCTACTGGCAAGATAGGTCCGCTATTCCGAAAGATGTTTTTCCCCACACTTGTCGGCATGCTCTTTATGTCGGCACAGACCCTTATCGATGGCATCTTCGTGGGGCGTGGAGTTGGGGCTGACGGCATCGCTGCCGTAAATATCGTTGCACCTATATGGATGGTGGTGACGGGCTTGGGACTGATGTTCGGCATTGGAACGTCGGTGGTGGCGAGTATGCACCTCGCCAACGGCAATACGAAAGCCGCACGCATCATCCTTACACAGGCTTACAGCGTGGGGACGGTAATCGTTGCCACATTAATTCTGCTCTGTCTGCTTATTCCTCGTACTTTTGTCTACGCCCTTGGATGCAGTCCTGCGTTGGAGCATTACGCCCTTGACTACCTCCTTTGGCTCTTGCCTGGTATGGTGTTTCTCTTGTGGCAGTGCGTTGGCATGATGATGGTAAGGCTCGATGGTTCGCCACGCTATGCCATGTGGATTCAGGTGGTGGGGGCTGTGGTGAATCTTGGTCTCGACTGGCTCTTTATTTTCCCCATGAAAATGGAGGTGAAGGGGGCATCGATAGCCACCGCCATTGCTTGCGTGTGTGGCGGACTTATGAGCATGGCATATTTCGTGTGGTTTTCCGATAAACTGAAATTCATCCGTCTGAAGACTAGTCTTACCTCGCTTGTGCTCACGCTGAGGAACACGGGCTACGTGTTGCGCATCGGATCCGCCACCTTCCTCACCGAGGTTGCTATGAGCGTCACTATGGTGGCGGGTAATTATATGTTCATGTCGATGCTCCACGAAGACGGCGTGGCGGCTTTCGCCATAGTGTGCTACCTATTCCCTGTCATCTTCTCTGTGAACAACGCTGTGGCGCAGTCGGCGCAGCCTATCATCAGCTATAACTACGGTGCAGGCAATGATGTACGAGTGAACCATGCGCTCCGTGTTGCGGTGTATGCAGGCTTGCTCTGTGGATTGGCTGTGCTGTTGTTTCTCGTGGCTGGCGATAGCCTTATAGTAGGAGCTTTCCTCCGTTCGTCAGAGCCGTCGTATAAGTTGGCCATTGACGGAATGCCGTGGTTCGCCACCTGTTCCCTGTTTTTCGCCCTCAACGTGGTGTTCGTGGGTTATTACCAGAGTGTAACGTTGGCGAAGCGAGCCATGATATTCACCGCCCTTCGCGGCATCGTCTTCGTCGTGGCAGGCTTTATGGTGCTGCCCAGAGTAGTAGGGGTTATCGGGTTGTGGACGGCTATTCCAACGGCGGAGCTGATAACGCTACTGATAATTCTTCTGACTATAAAAAAGTTTTAGCGGACAATAATAATAATTTTTTTCAAAAAATCTGTCATTCTGTCATCGCATTAGGTAAGATTCTATAAATCAAAAGGATAAATGCGTTGACAGAAGCTTTTCTTTAATGATATCTGTCATTATCTATCTTGAATCTATACTTTTCCTTTTGTTACCAATATTCTTTAGGCGTGTTATCCTATACTTTATCACATGAAAAGTCGGTACTTTTATTCAAAAATATTGCTGTCAGCTAAAACTTTTTGGGAAGTGAAAAAAGTTTTAGCGGACAGCAATAATAGTTTTTGTGGTATATATTCATAGAAATCTGTCGAGATCCTCCCACTTTTTATGGCAAATACCCCTGTTTTTCCCTCATTTTATGACAGATATATGACAGATATTGTAAATAATAGTTATCTGTCAGCGGTGTAACTTTTTGATATGCAGGTTTTTGTGTTTTCCGCTGACAGAATGATAGATAAAAACAAAAAATATATTTCTATCTGAGGGCGAAAGAAGATGTTGGTGATATGCTTGTGTGCTTCGACCCGAACAAAAGGGAAATGGTGTATATCAAAGCAGAAGAGGTTACGTTGGCAAAGAAGATTACTCCAGAAGAATTTGGTAATGCTTACAGACAGAAGCTGCAAGAGATAAACTCGCAGGCTTACATGGAAGCAGCAGCAGAACAGGCTGAGAGAAATGCTAATATGCCACAAGAGGAAAAGAAAACTGAAGGGGCTTCTGAGGAGGTGAAACAGAAAGAGGGAGAAAAGACGAAAGAGCAGACTCAGGAGCAAGAGGGAAGGTACGTTCCTAAAAACCACTTTAAGATAGGGGACGAAATAGAATTGTATGATACCGATTCGCGACTTCGCAAGATTGGAGGAACAACAAAATTCAAAATCACTGGATATGATAAGGATAGGGATATGTGGGAAATTACGGATGAGAAAGGCAGTCCGTTTGATTATCCTACGTATGTTATTGACCAAACTATTGTAAAGCAAGAGAACAAAGATGAGGATAAAAATTCATCTGTGCAAGAAATCAATTCTGTAAATGGTGTTCCTTTTGAACAAATTAAGCCAATAGGTAAAGGTGCATTTGGTAATATCTACGACCAATTCAAAGGTAAACCAAATGAAGCAATAGCGTTCTTAATACAACAACAAGAAGGCGAAGCACTTGGCGCATTACATCATGATGCTGTTGGTGATATTGATTTGGTTTGGGGCAAAACTGGTACTAAGCATAGCGATGGATTTGGATTGTCAAAATTGGTAAAATATCATCCAGAGGTAGTAGCTAATTTGCAAGATGTTCTAAGCAGTATGAAAGTTGACAAAGTTTCTCCTAATAGAGTAAACCTAAGTAGCGATAAATACAAAGCTTCTATACGATTAGATTACGATGGCAAGAGTAAAACTTGGTTATTGACTGCTTACGAAAAAGAAACACCTTTGGATAGTAACAAGACTACAGACACTGCTACTTCTTCGTCGAGTGATGACACTGCTCTCACTCAATCCAAAGGTCTTTCTTCTGAAGGCAAAGATAGCAACAATTCCTCAAACGGCAATGGTTTAGAGGCAACTTTAACATTTGAAGATGGTTCTGCTGTGCCTATGACAAAGGATAAGAAAGGGAGACCGACCCCTGATTATTCTAATATGAAGCCTGAGCAGGCAGCAGAGATACTGACGAAACAACTTGGTGGAAATGCGGAGCCATACGTTGATGCACAAATCAAAGCTGCACAGAAAGCCGTTAAGAACGCCGAGAAGATGAAGATAGACTACAACGGCGACCCTAATGACATTGTGGAGCAACAGCAGGTGAAAGATGCAGCCATAGCCACAGCAAAGCAGCAGTTGGAACATACCGAGAGCATTAAGAAAGCTATGGCAGCAAGAAAGGTTGCGGAGACAATGAAACCTAAGACAGCGAGTGAAGAAGCACCTGTACAAGAGAATGTACATACAGCAGGAAGCGTTGCAGGGGAGAAATTCGATAAAGCAACGAAGATAAAAGGACGCAAGGGAACGAGAACACTTGCTGACGGCACGAAGATAAAAGGTACGTTCATGATAGTCCCTGCAGAAAGCCTAACACCGAGCCATGATGTAAGTAATCGTTACAAGAAGAGTGAGGGCTTCCCTGTAAATGAAGAGGGCAGAACAATCAACGATAGAGATTACGAACACGACAAGGATGCACAAGATGTTACCGATAAGATAGCAGCCAACTATGATGGGCAGGCGGTTAATCAAGTGCCTACTGTTAGTGATGAGGGCATAGTTTATGACGGCAACGGCAGAACTATGGCAGGACAACTTGCAGCAAAGAGAGGTACAGACAAGGAATATGTTGAAGCCTTGAAAGAAAATGCTGAAGGCTTTGGAGTAAAGGCAGAGGATATAGACAAGATAGAGCATCCGAGAGTGGTGTTCATTCCTGACGAGAGATTGCCGTATGATACGGAGACCTTTGCACGTTTCAACAGAAATGAGAAGAAATCGCAGAGTAACACGCAGGAAGCAATAGCCAATAGCAAGAAGTTGTCGGCAGAAGATGTTGGTGCTATTGTAGGCGAAATGGAAACATCGGGTAGTCTTGATAGTTTCTTTAACAATCCAAAGGCAATAAACAGCCTATTGAAGACGTTAGTAGAGAAAGGTGTTATTGGTCAGAACGACATTGCAGGTTTGAAAGACGGCGACTTGCTTTCAGCCAAAGGTAAGGAGTTTGTACAAAATCTGCTGTTGGGTTCAATGTTCAAGGAAGACACGCTTAGGATGCTTGGCATAGAGAAAGGTTTGAAGAGCAAGGCATTGAGTGCTATGCGTTCGATTATGGATAATGCAAAGCTTGGTGAGTATTCTTTGAGGGATGAGATAGATAGTGCTATCCAGTTGCTATATGAGGCAAAGAGAGGAGGCTATACCGTAGACGGACTATTGCGACAGCCCGATATGTATCAGGCATCGGCAGCAGAGCGTTATCCTATCGAGGTGCAGATTATGGCAAAAGCCTTGGAGGGCAAGGTTGGTGATTTCAAGGAACTCTTGGAAGCATATAACCGAAATGCCGAAACATTGAATACTGGTGAGGGTGATATGTTCGGTGAACACTTAACGAAAGAGGA
The DNA here is from genome assembly GCA_963654095.1 of Oscillospiraceae bacterium. Classification (GTDB taxonomy): domain Bacteria; phylum Bacteroidota; class Bacteroidia; order Bacteroidales; family Bacteroidaceae; genus Prevotella. Next base: position 1,932 of record CAVKAH010000037.1, on the reverse strand, counting down.
GTTTATTAACGAGATACTGAAATTAGAAACATGGAAGAAATATGACACAAGAAAAGAAAACAAAGCCGAGCAAGGCACAGTTGATGATGGCGGCACTCAAAGAAGTGAACCGGAGACACGAGGAGATAATGAAGAAACTCAGCGACAAGTAACCGAAGCCTTAAAGACCGTAGCCACGGAGATAACGAAAGAGTCGGGTGTTGAGGTGGTAACGGATGAGAAAGTAGCACAGAAAGCTCTTGATGAGGCTGAGAAAAATGGTGAGGATATAAAGAAACAGCCTAAAGCAGGTGGGGCTGTTCTTGATTGGGGCAATGTTCCAAATAAAGCGAGATTGGATAATGATGAGTTGACAACCATCATTATGCAGAATAATCGTGAATACATTGACGAACTGAACAATCTTCCCGAAGGTGAAACTATTGAACACTATGTGGATGCCAATGGTTATTTCTATACATTCCGTGTGGATAAAGACCACCATATTTATATGGATGAAGCTATCCCAAAGACATCTTCAGCCAACAAGGAAAGAATAAACGAATTAAAGAAATATTTTGATGAAGAAAGAGCAAGATATTCTGAAACGCTTCGTTCAGATAGGGGTGAAACTCAATCTGAGTTGGGACGACTTGCGGATACCGATGGAAGCACTATCGGAGGACGAGATAGCCAAGATAGTGCAGTGGGCAGAGGAAGCGAAAGAACTGACACGAAGGGAGCTGTGGAGCGAGATACATCACGCACTGAACAATCTGGCTCGCCAATAAAGCAATTCCGCTCTAAGGATGGTGAGGTTTATGGCTTTGTACATGACGGCAAGATATATCTTGACCTAAAGCGGATGAAGCCCGAAACTCCACTACATGAGTACGCTCACTTGTGGACGGAGAGTTTGAAGCGTGTGAACCCGAAAGAGTGGGAGAACGTAAAGAAACTCTTTGATGATGTTGAAGGACTGAAAGAGGAGGTGCAGAAGCTCTATCCCGAACTGAAAGGCGACGACCTTTATGAGGAAATGATTACCACTTTCTCTGGTCGTGAGGGTGCGAAGAAACTTGAAGATGTTGTTCGTAGGCTTGCTAAAGAAGATGGCAAGTCGGTTACCGAGAGTGTCAAAGCAAACGGCTTTATCCATAAGGTTAAGGAAGCTCTGCAGAAATATTGGAAAGGTGTGGCTGATATGTTGCATATCCACTTTACTACTGCCGAGGAGGTTGCTGACAAGGTGTTGGCTGATTGGGCGAGTGGCGTTAATCCGAGAGAGGGGAAATCAAAAGAACCATCCAAAGACCCTATGGAGGGCTTGAAGAACGCAGAGTTGTCTTATCATGAGGAGAAGATTGATGCTGCACGCAAGGCATATCAAGAAGCCAAAGCGAGCGGTGATGAGTCGGAAATCAAGCGTACACGAGATGAACTGAAAAAGACACTTGATGATAAACTGAAAGCACAACACGTAGGTCTTGTGCAGAGACGAAAGGAGATTGCGAAAGAACTTGGCACAGAAGAAGCAGAGAAGATTGATAAGCCTTGGAAAGATATGGATGGCGAGGAGCGTATGGCGACAGCCGAGAAGAATCCTCTTACCGAGGATGAAATCAGAAACCATGCCTCAGAAGATAACCAAGATTTAATAGAAGATGCCGTAGACTACTTGAACGGAAATCACGGCTTCGCACAACAATTAGCATACTTAAAAATTTACGACGATGTTAGAAACAGACATGAGAATGTTCCCGACAATAGCGGAACAGAAGACGCAGCACAGTTGGCTGCTACCGATACTACAAGCGGCGAAGGACTGGGAATGGGAACAGGACGAGAAAGCCGAGGAGTTACTGAACCGATGGATAGCGGAACAGGCGGAGAAGCTGCATCCAGAGAGCGAGATGGTGGAAAGGGTAATCAGACTGACTCTGCTCTACCTGC
>CAVKAH010000036.1:0-16113 GCA_963654095.1 Oscillospiraceae bacterium | reverse complement strand
AATTAAGAGAGTCTACATTATTCACCGCACTATCAAGCAATGCAATAATTTCTGCATCTGGAGCATTAAGCTGTTGCTTACATAAAGCTGCATTATAGTAGAGTTCTGAACTTTTCAGTTTGCTATCGGTTAGCGACATAAACGTGTCATAAGCTTTTTGATAGTCGCCTTTTGCAAACCTTATCTGTCCTTCAAGGTCTTTGTATAATGGTAAAGGCTTTATTGTATAAGCCGTAGCTACCTCATCGAGTGCCTTATCATAGCTCCATTGAGGATATTCGGCAGAATTGTACAACTGCTTAGAGTATATAATTTTGGCATAATTATAATGTGCTTCATCCTTTTCCGAAACAGTAGCGATAGCCTTCTCCATACATTTACGAGCCTCATCAAAGCGATTGTTATTAACATCTTGCTGAGATTGTGCCGTATATCCGTCAATAAGGGTAGGGAACATTGTAAGGAAATCTGTCGTAGCAGTAGCATATTTCAGTGAATCGTTTGCCTGACTTGCAAGCATCAATACGAGTTGCGCTTGACTTTGGTCTGATGGCATCACTCCTGGAATACCTATTTTTGCAAGCGTTCCACTAAATAGAGTAAGCCCGTTTGCAGAAAGAGAGTTAATGAAGTTTGCATCCGTAGCATATATATCACTGCTTGTTGCTGAGCGTTGCATCAGTCCCACCATCTGTCCAGCCTCATTCACAAATGGACAAGCCTCCATATTAGAAGGAACATCAGCTGTTAGGATATAATAAGAGTATTTATCCATAAATTTCTCAACGCTCTTTACTGTTGCAGACACAGGCTTATCAGACTTGTTTGCGTATGGTACGAGCCATAGATTTGTTCCTGCAACAGTTGAAACGCTTGCCATAGGCATAGCCTTGGTAGAAGCATTGATTCTGAACTTCGCAACATCGTATATATCGTTTACACCTATCATTCTCGATACATCATATTTTCTACCTTTGCTATCTATAACAACGGCACGTTTGGCACCAATGAAAGGGGAGAGATTACTTGCACATTCTCCATTGCTACCAATAAATACTCCACGACTTGAGGCTAGCAAGGAACCATCAGTCTTAAAAGTGGTAAGAGTGAAAACGCTCTCTGCAGCTTTCTTTACGGGAGAAGGCTGAGCAAAAGCAGCAACAGCAGTTACGGATAAAAACAATATTGTTGTTATTTTCTTGAATATCATAATCCTTGTGTTTTATTTTTATGTTATCTAAATGTATAAACGAGAAGTGATTTTTCTATTAGAACTTTACTTGCCACATATCTGCAAGAGTTCGTTGGCGTTATGTCTTGCAGCCTCCGTAATATCTGAACCACTTAGCATCTGGGCAATTTCATCAACTCGTTCTTCTTCTGAAAGCTGTTTCATCATACTTGTTGTGCCCATCTCCGTTTCTTCTTTATAAACCTTATAATGGTTTGTACCTCTGGCAGCAATCTGCGGTAAGTGTGTAATACTTATAACCTGACGGTCGCTTTGCGCCATCTCATGCATTATTATTGCCATTTTCTCGGCAATCTTTCCGCTTACACCAGTATCTATCTCATCAAAAATAATCGTTGGAAGTTTTACCGCACTACTAATCATCGCTTTCAACGATAGCATAACACGAGCAATCTCACCGCCTGAAGCCACTTGCGCAATAGGCTGCATATCACTATTTGTATTTGCACTGAACAAGAATGATACTCTGTCGCAACCATTCATCATATAGTCTTTCTCGTCTATCTGTACAGAGAACCTCACCTTTGGTATACCAAGTGGCACAAGACGTTCTTTCATTCCTTCTTCTACGATCTTGGCTGCTTTCTTGCGAGTCGCAGTCAGTAGGACTGCTTTCTTACAACATACATCGTATGCTTTCTTTTCTTTCTCTTCCAGTTCCTTAAGTAGTCCGTCGCTATTATCAATGTTCTCAATCTGTATTTTCAGATTCTTCTGTATCTCTATCAGAGTGTCTACTGAGTCTGTATGATGTTTCTGTTCAAGAGAATAAATCTGGTCAAGTTTTTCGTTTACCTGCTGCAGTCTTCCTGGTTCAAAGTCAATACTCTCGGCTTGTGAATTTATCTCTTGCGCAATATCTTTAAGTTCAATGTAGCAGTTATCTATGCGCTCAGTTATTTCTCCAACCTCAGAATAGATGTCTTTTATGCTTTCCATTGACTTTACTGCATCCTTAAGACTCTCTACAACGCCATTTCCATCTGTACCATTCAAGATACCGTCCGTTTGATACAACGCACTCTTTATATCTTCCACATGGTTCAACTTGTCAGCTTCTTCTTCAAGACTCTTCTGTAAACCCGTTTCAAGCTTTGCTTCTTCAAGCTCGCGATATTGAAAACGTAGAAATTCCTCATTCTCTATACCTTTTTCTATATCAGCTTTCTTCTGTAATACAGCCTTTCTTGCTGCCATTAGGTCTGCATAAGCTGCATTGTAGTCAGCAACAATATTATTGTCTTGAGCTATAATGTCAAGCACCTTCAATTGAAAATCCTCACTATTCAGTAGCAGATTCTGATGTTGACTATGAATATCTATAAGTTGTTCACCGAGAAGTCTGATGACAGACAGAGGTACAGGAGTATCATTAATGAATGCACGACTCTTTCCTGAAGCCGTAAGCTCGCGGCGTAGAATACTGTCGTTGGCATCATATTCTATATCATTGTCTTCAAAAAACTGTTTCATTTCATATTTAGACAAATCAAAATGAGCCTCGATAACACATTTGTCTGTACCGCTTTTGATATATTTAGTGTCTGCTCTCTGCCCAAGTAGTAGGTTTATAGCACCTAATATAATACTTTTTCCTGCCCCCGTTTCACCTGTTATGACAGAGAAACCAGAATGGAACTCCATGTCAAGGGTATCAATAAGTGCAAAGTTTTTGATATATAATTGTTTAAGCATTGTCGTCTGAATATATTATATCACGAATAGAGTCTATTCAACTTATTCTTTAATCTTTTCCCATGAAGAATTTTGCGAAGCATTAATGCCGAATAATACCTCATATACTGCCTCTTTCTCCTTTTGTGTGCCCTTACCTTTATATATATTGGCTAACTCGTCTTTCTTATAGTCAGTCCATATCGCAGGCAGACTGCTCAAAGGCTTATCGTCATGGGCTTTCTTTAGGTTTGTCTCAATCGTGGTAGAGATATTTGTCCTTCCTCTTTCCACATTATTTGCCATTTCATCGAGCCCCGTTCGGTAGTAATCGTACTGTAATTGTCTAAAAGGTTTCATTGCTCCGTCAAGATAATCGTTGATTATAGCAAAGCGATTTCGTGCGTTGTCGAATGATTTCCAACCAGTAAAGCTCAAGCTCTGAGCATTATTTGTCAGATTCATACATCTCTGCAGCACATCTTCGCCACCCATAGGAGAGAAACTGTCGAGGTCAAGACCGATAATAAGATAAGCATAATATGCTAAGAGTGCCGTCAGTTGATTGTCTATCTGGTCTTCATTGTAATTAAGCTGGTCAAACTGTGCAAACTCAAAATTAAAGTCATTGTCTTTATTATTATATAATGTGGTAGTATATGATGAATTATAAACAGGGCGATTTGCCTGAATAAGTGCACTACACGTAAACAGATTACTTGACTGGTCGTATTTTGTAACGGTGATATTGAAATTACAAACTATACGTTCATTCTTTTGAAACTGATAGTTTGTCCATTGCTTATCGTTGATAAACTGTTCAAGAGTTTGTTGAAGGTTCTCAAAAACACTGGCATCGGTGCCTTGAATCTGATTGTGGTTTATGCTAATCTTTGCTAAAAGTTCCTGACCCATACCATTGGTGCATACCACAAGAAATAGTATCACAAAGTTTATCAATCGTTTCATAATTCACTTCTTTGTATATAACAACACTATAATAAATATAATATATTGTTAACAACCACTTTAACATATTAATATTAAGGTGGTTGTTTATAGTAGAATATTACAAGATCCGTTCAAGTTCATTGATAATATCGTTTGCAACCTCTTGTTTCGGTTTCTTCTCATATTCCTTTATATCATTATCCGATATTATTGATACCTTATTATAATCACTTTGAAAGGTAGTACCTTCATTACGTGTGGAATTGAGCACGATGAAATCGAGGTTTTTCTTCTTTAGTTTCTTTTTAGCATTGGATTGTTCATCGTTTGTTTCAAGAGCAAAACCTATGAGTTTCTGCTTGTCTGTTTTTATCTTTCCAAGCGATGCGGCAATATCAATAGTAGGACTCAATCGTAAAACAAGGTCATCCTTCTCCCTTTTTATCTTCTTATCAGCAGCTTGCTCAGGTCGGAAATCGGCAACAGCGGCACAAAGGATAGCAACATCTTGTGAAGGAAATATTTCTGCGGATACATTATACATCTCTTCACAACTCTCCACATCTACTTTTTTTATAGAATCAGAACAAGACAGAGAAACAGGACCCGATACCAGCGTTACCTCTGCACCTCTCTTGGCGCACTCCTCTGCTAGGGCAAATCCCATCTTTCCACTTGAATAATTACCGATAAATCTTACGGGATCAATCTTTTCGTATGTTGGTCCTGCTGTTATCATTATTTTTTTACCATGAAGTAAAGATGTATCTATAGCTGAAATCTCATTTTTGTCCATTTCATCGAAATAACGAGATACGTATTTCGCTATAACGTTTGGTTCTTCCATACGTCCCTTACCTTCAAGTCCGCTTGCCAAAAAACCGCTTTGTGGCTCAATAATGATATTGCCATAGCTTTTCAGTGTTTGCAGATTCTTCTGGGTTGAAGGATGGGCATACATATCGAGATCCATTGCAGGGGCAACAAAAACAGGCGCTTTCATCGAGAGATAAGTGGTGATAAGCATATTATCGGCAATGCCATTTGCCATTTTCCCGATAGTTGATGCAGTACAAGGTGCTATGAGCATACAATCTGCCCAAAGTCCGAGGTCAACATGAGAATTCCATGTTCCATCTCTCTGCGAGAAGAACTCACTTACAACAGGTTTGTGTGTTAGGGCTGAAAGTGTGATAGGGGTAATAAACTCTTTTCCGCTTGGTGTTATCACCACCTGCACCTCAGCACCAACCTTTATCAGTTCACGAATAATATAGCACGACTTATACGCAGCTATACTGCCTGTTATACCGAGAACTATTTTCTTTCCTTTCAACATGCCATTTATCTCCCCATTTCACGGAGTTTTATTCGTGTGAGTACTTGCTTTGTATCACTGGTAAAATCACTTGTACATATCCATGTATAATATCCAGGATCACGGCGCAGCGCATCAATAACAGGAACTCCTTTATATTTTCCGAAGTTGAACACTTCTATTTTTCGTGCATTACCATTCTCATCAAGAATAGTCTTTCCTTGAGCATCCTTCATCTCTTTCCAAACAATTCTGCCTGAGAAATCAACATTATCGTTTGTTTTTGAAAATTCAGCAAGTTTGTTCATGTCATTTTCCAACTGTCTTTCTGGCTCTTCTTGTCTATCTGGCGAATACATATCGAGTTCGCCCATCAACACTCTGTAGGTAGCCTCCGTATCTTGGTCGGCACGATGAGCAGCAAAGTCGTCTTCCATTTTGTGTCCGCAATAGAACTTATACGCTGCAGCAAGATTTCTTCTTTCCATTTTGTGGAAAATAGTTTGCGCATCTATAAGTCGGCATTTGCCAAAATCGAAGTTTATCCCAGCACGGTAAAACTCCTCCGATAGCATAGGTACATCAAAGTGGTTGGAGTTGAAACCAGCAAAGTCGCAACCACTGAATTTCTGCTCCAGTTCTTTCGAAAGGGATTTAAATGTTGGCTTGTCTGCAACAAACTCATTTGTTGTACCAGTAAGCTCAACAACCTCCTGTGGGATGGACTTCTCTGGATTGAAATAAATATTATCCCGTTCTTCTTTTCCATCGGGAAAAACTTTTATATAAGACAGCTGAAATATCCTGTCTTTTACTATATCAAGTCCTGTTGTCTCCAAGTCGAAAACAACGAGGGGTCTTGTAAGATTTAGTCTCATATTTTCTGTATATGATTTTATTATACCTTATTTAGTATATTAATCGTTAAGCAACATTGGCATGATGAGCATCAGGATATCTTGACCTTCAGGCTGTTCCACAGGAGTAACGAGACAAGGACGACTTGGATCGGCAAGTTCAAGCATTACCTCATCACTCGTAAGGTTGTTTAGAATGTCAATAAGTGATGTTCCCTTGAAGCCAATACTCATAGGATTGCTGGCATAGTCGCATACAATGCTCTCTTTCGCACTTGTATAGAAGTCGATGTCTTCAGATGAAATCTCCAACTGTCCCATAGACAAACGCAAACGAACAAGCTGACTGCTCTCGCTAGCAAACGGCAACACACGACGCAAAGAACCGAGTAGAGTTCTGCGGTCTATTGTGAGTTGACAAGGATTATTCGTTGGTATTACAGAAGAATAGTTAGGATAACGTCCTTCTATAAGTCGACATGTCAGCGTACCAAAGTCTGCCTTTACCTCAGCATTTTCGTTATCGAAAGAGATAACAACATTACTCTCGTCCTTAGCCAAAATATTTTTTAGAATAGTTGCTGGCTTCTTTGGCAGAATGAAAGATGTTGTGTTTTCTGTTGTTATAGAGAAAACCTTATTTCTCACAAGTTTATGACCATCACTTGCTACAATGCATAGTGCTTCTTGTGTTAGGTCAAAATAGATACCGTTCATTACTGGACGAATCTCTTCATTGGCAGTAGCAAAGAGAGTACGTGTGATATTGTCTACAAGAATTCCTGATGGTATAGTTATCTTATTACATTCTTCCTTTATCGACTGTGCTTGTGGAAATTCGTCAGCGTTCTGTGCCGTGAAATTATAGTCACCATTCTGATATATGACTTTCACGTTGTATGTCGTAAGGTCTACCTCAAGTGTTATAGGCTGCTCAGGAAGTTCCTTCACTGCATCAATAATAGTACGGCTACTTATAGCAAACCTTCCGTCAGAATCAGACTCGTCGAGATGTACTTCTGTTTTCAACTCGTTTTCCTTGTCTGAAGCAGTAAGGGTAAGTACACCATTGTTTATTTCAAAAAGGATGCAGTCTAATATCTGCAACGAGTTTTTACTATTGAGCACTTTTGACAATGTTATAAGGCGGCTACTCAATACCGCACTGGACAACGTTAATCTCATTGTGGTGTATTTTATTGTTTATATTTTTACTTAATTTTCATAATTTGTGGCAACCCACTTTACGACTACAAAACTACAAAAAAACATTGTTGTGTGCAAAAAATAAAAGAAATGTTTTCGTTTTTAAAAGTATTTTGCTAATTTCGCAAAGCAAAAATAATTAATAATATAAATAATGGAATTAGAAGGAAAAATTATAGCTGTACTTGCCCCAAGAGAGGGTACATCGAAACTCGGCAACCCATGGAAAGCTCAAGAGTGTGTAATAGAGACAATGGAGCAGTATCCTAAAAAAATGTGTTTTGAGATATTCGGTGCAGATCGTATTGCACAGTTTGAGAATATTCTTCAGGTTGGCAACAATATAAAGGTGTCATTTGATATTGATGCTCGCGAATGGAATGGACGTTGGTTCAACTCTATAAGGGCATGGAGAATAGATGCTGTAGATAACGCTGCGGCTGCTGCAGCTGCACAAGGTGTACAGCCAATGCCAACAGGAGAAGCTTTTCCTCCTGCTCCTGAAACTGGTGTTAATCCTGCTCCTGCAGCAGAAAGCACAGATACAGCTGACGATCTACCTTTCTAAGATTTAATCTTATATTATCAAAAATCCTTCATCTTGTCTGTAACATGCATTATATCAGCATTATAAGATGAAGGATTTTTCTTTTTTGATGTAACCTATAGATATATAGGTTTCAATATATCGCCCTGCTATTTTATATTTCTCTGAAGGAATTTCTCAGCATGAAGGAGGTCGGCAGGAGTGTCGATACCCACAGTCTCTACTGTTGTCAAACCAACCTTTATCTTAAATCCATTCTGTAGCCAACGGAGCTGTTCAAGACTTTCAGCTATTTCAAGACTTGATTGTGGCAATTTGGTTACTGCAGCAAGCACTTCGCAGCGATATGCATACAAGCCGATATGCTTGAGATACTGATGATGGGTAAGCCACTGATCTCGAGGCACATTTCTCAAATACGGAATCACACTACGACTGAAATACATTGCATAACTATTATTGTCTACAACAATCTTCGGAGAATTTGGATTTTCAAGGGCTTCCACGCCTTGTTCTTCTGTAAAAGGCATACCAAGGGTAGCAATCTGAGTATTCTCGTCGTCAAAGCATTTACACAATTCCTCTATCTGCGACTTTTGAATAAATGGTTCATCGCCCTGAATGTTAATTACGACATCGAAAGCTCCTCCGATTTTCTCCACCGCTTCCTGTATACGATCTGTACCACTTTTATGATTTGGCGATGTCATTACAGCCTTGCCGCCAAAACTTTCTACCGTTTTAAAAATACGGTCATCGTCTGTGGCTACATAAACATCATCCAACACAGTCTTCACTTGTTCATAAACTCTCTGTATCACAGGCTTCCCGCCAAGGATAGCAAGAGGCTTCCCTGGGAAACGTTGTGAGGCATAACGTGCCGGTATAATTCCTACAAATTTCATAATAATTATGTTTTTTAGTTTGTTAGACGTATATATGACCGATCATCGAATGAAGTCTGACCAATCATAAGTCCTTTTGTCGCAATATTCTCTTTTATGCAAAGAGGGTCATCACGAAGTAACCTGTTCAACTCAGCTTCGCTCTCTCTTAAAGTAGTCATAAGATGAGGATATCCATCGCTGGCAAGTATTATCTCCGAACCCTCTTGGCGGACCTTTACGACCTTTACATATTCTATTGGTATCGGTAAACCGTCTATTACAGGATAGCTCACGTTCTGTTCCTTACATGCCTTGCGTAGAAGAGGAAGAATAGTTTTCCTTCCTATATCGTTGTTGCGTAATTCCGTTTCAGAGCGACCTTCAGCAAGAGCCTTTTTTATTATTTCCGCTCTCTTTGCTGCAATAGAACTTTCGTATGGCTTGGGATTATCATAGTACACGCCATCAACGATACAATGACAATCGCCAATCATCCATATTTCCTTTCGCCTATCACTATATATTATAGCACTTGCAGCCATTCTCTGTACTGGATCATCCTTGAGTATATTTATATCAATACCTCTTTCACAATAAATTTGGTTTATCATCTTTGTTGCCTGCAAGCAGAATGACTCCATCGAAATATCTTTATCCATGGTATTTATCAGCGAGCATACCAACTGCATGCAATATCTACCATTTGTCATGGTATCATTAATACACAATGGTGTCTTGCTCGTGCTTCCGTCTACGACAGCCACGAAATTACTATTTACGGCGATTCCGTCTTCGCATAGCTCCCGACTCGTCTTTCCGATTATCTCTTCTTCTATAATTCTCATTATTTCGATTAGTAGAGTCTTTATGTTTGGGTTTAGGTTTTGATTTACGTTCCGTTGTCGGCTGATAAGAAGGACGATAAGCATCCGAATACAACTGAGTAATAAGGTCTGCTCTGCCTATACGTTTAAGTTCACGCTCAATGTTACGCCTTTCTTCGGGTTTATACCAGAAGAAGAACTGACGTTGAGCAAGCTTATCCTTTGGTGTCTTGGCAGAGAACACCTTTTCCAATGTATATGGATGATAGCCCGTGTACCACGTCTCTGTACTGATTGTCATTGGAGTAGGGGTGAAATCCTGCACTTGTTCCAAATGAAAATCAAGACGTTTTGTCTTAACTGCGAGTTCTGCCATATCTTCCTCAAGACATCCTGGATGGCTGCTTATGAAATATGGTATAATCTGTTGGTTAAGACATTTTGCTTTGTTTATATGGTCGAAGATTCGCTTAAATTCCTCAAACTGCGAGAATGGAGGCTTACGCATCAATCTCAATACATTGTCTGACGTATGTTCTGGAGCCACTTTCAGTCTGCCGCTGACATGATTACATATCAGTTCCTCGGCATATTCCCTTGCTGCGGCATTACATTTTTCATCCTTACTCTTGTGCAAAATCAAGTCGTATCGTACACCGCTACCGATAAAACTTTTCTTGATTGACGGCAATTGGTCTACGGAACGATATATATCAAGAAGTGCTGTATGGTCAGCATTTAGATTGGGACACACCTGCGGATTGATACACGAAGGACGTTTACACTTTTCGCAAATGTTCTTATTCTTTCCGCTCATACCATACATATTAGCAGATGGTCCACCGAGATCACTGAGATAACCCTTAAATCCCTCCATCTTTGCTATCTCCTTAACCTCTTTTAATATACTTTCCTTGCTTCTGCAAACAATAAACTTACCCTGATGAGCACTGATAGTACAGAAAGAGCACCCACCGAAACATCCTCTATGAATATTACAAGAGAATTTTATCATCTCATAAGCGGGTATGCGCTTGTTTTTGTATTTAGGGTGGGGGAGACGTGTATATGGCAAATCATATACGGCATCTATCTCACCTGTCTGCATAGGAGGATATGGTGGGTTTACAACAACATATTTCCCTTCAAGCTGTTGGAGAATACGATGAGCATGTATCATATTCGACTGCTCTTCTATAATACGATAATTTTCAGCTTCTGCCTTCTTATTCTGCAAACATTCCTCGTGTGAATGGATGACGATATCATCCTCTGTTATACCATCTGGTATATCTTTCTCTTCTGCAATATATACTGTTTGCGGAATATCTTTTATTTGTGATATAGACATACCGTCCATCAACTGTTGGGACAATTCTACGATAGGCTTCTCTCCCATACCATATATTATCATGTCTGCACCCGAATCTTTCAGAATACATGGCATAAGCTTGTCTTTCCAATAGTCATAATGGGTAACACGGCGCAATGACGCTTCTATACCACCAAGCACGATAGGAACATCAGGATATAGTTCACGGAGAATCTTACTATAAACTATAGTAGGAAACTCAGGGCGACAGTCGTGTCTGCCGTCTGGACTATAAGCATCCTCTGAACGAAGTCGTTTGTTGGCAGTATATTTGTTTACCATTGAGTCCATGCAGCCCGGTGAGATACCAAAAAAGAGACGAGGACGTCCAAGTTTCTTGAAATCTCTGTAGTCGCCATGCCAGTCGGGCTGTGGCACAATGGCAACTTTCAGTCCATTCGCCTCCAATACACGACCTATCACTGCGGCACCAAACGATGGATGGTCTACATAGGCATCGCCAGAAAACAGTATTACATCAAGCTGCTGCCAACCACGAAGTTCTACTTCTTTCTTCGTGGTTGGCAGCCAGTCGGTAAGTCTATGCTCACTCATTAATCTTCTTTTTCTTCACTTTGTTTTTTGTCTATCCAGTCGATATATAATAATACGAGCTGGTGTAGTCCAAAAGCTTTCATATTATTGTTATAAACAACATCAAGACAGAGGTCTATTAATCCCTTATCGCTACCCTCATTTGACTCCAGCATTGAACGCATATTCAACTTCAGCTTGTCGAGCACATTCTCATCAATGAAGCCTGTGCTGTCAATGAGATTTTTCAATAAAGAATATTTCTCTATCGTTTCCAGATGTTCATCACTCACATTGATGCTTCGTGTTCCAGAAGCGTTTGCTTGTATTTTATACATAATATTATTAGTTAAGATTTTTGTTTAATATCAAGACGCAATATTTTATTTACCAAACACTTGCGCTGGAGTTCCATCGTCTTCCTTCTTCTCGTATCTATCAATAAGATACTGTAGGAACATTTGCAAAGCTTGAGTAGTGGCCTTGGCAAGATTGATGTCTCTGCCGTAGTCTTTTGTCATCTGCATCGTAACGATATCTTCGCCATTACCGCATGCCAACCATATCGTTCCTACCGGTATCTCACTGGTTCCACCACCAGGACCAGCAAAGCCTGTCGCAGCAATGGCATAGTCTACATTGAGTGCTTTTATCGCTCCACGAACCATCTCTTTTGCTACGTCTTCGCAAACCGCAGTCTTCTCTTCAAGCAGTTCATGACTTATACCCAAGACATTCTCTTTTATCTCATTTGTATATGAGATGATGCCACCCTTAAAATAATTTGATGCTCCCGGCATCGCAATTATTGCCTCTGCGATACGACCACCAGTACAACTTTCTGCAGTACCGAGTGTTTGTCCGTTTTCCCAAATTAGTTGGCTTATCTCTCTACTTAAAATTTTGTTTTCAAATCCCATATATATAATTATATTATTGTTTTTTACTTAAATGTTACCTTAGAGAATGCAGGTGCATCTATCGGACAGAAATCCTTATCAAGATATTTAAAATATCCCGTAATGCCTATCATTGCCGCATTGTCTGTAGTATAACTGAATTTCGGTATATATATATTCCAATGATATTTCTGTGCATGTTCCTTAAAAGCATTTCTAAGTCCGTTGTTCGCACTTACACCTCCCGCCACAGCAACGTGCTTAATGCCAGTTTGCTTAACGGCAAGGCGCAATTTCTTCATCAGGATGTTTACGATAGTATGCTCAAGACTCGCAGCAAGGTCTTCTTTATGATTTTCTATAAAGTCTGGATCATCTGCTATCCATTTGCGTAGACTATACAGAAATGATGTTTTCAAACCACTAAAGCTATAGTCGAGACCCGAAATATGTGGTTCTGAGAATTTGTATGCCAAAGGATTACCCTTACGAGCAAGACGATCAATGATAGGACCACCGGGATAACCGAGTCCCATAACCTTAGAACATTTGTCTATTGCCTCACCAGCAGCATCGTCTATCGTCTGTCCTAAGAGCTGAATGTCGTTATAAGCATTCACCTTTACTATCTGCGAGTTTCCACCGCTTACAAGCAAACATAGGAAAGGGAGTGGGGGAGCGGTATTGTCATCTTCGCTCTCCTTTATAAAATGCGCCATCACATGACCTTGCAAATGGTTTACATCGATAAGAGGTATATCCAATGAACGGGCAAAACCTTTAGCAAAGCTTACGCCAACAAGGAGAGAGCCCATCAAACCAGGACCACGTGTAAAAGCTACTGCCGATAGCATCTCTTTTGTTATGCCGGCACGCTTGATAGCCTGATCTACCACAGGCACTACATTCTGCTGGTGTGCTCTTGAGGCAAGTTCTGGAACAACGCCACCGTATGCCATATGTACGTCTTGCGAAGCTGTAACATTGCTCAGCAATACTCCATTTTTCAGTACTGCGGCAGATGTGTCATCACAACTGCTTTCTATACCTAATATGTATATATCTTTTTGTTCCATAATCATTACGTATTCACTTTACCTCGTAAGTATCTCCACTCCGTGTTCTGTCATAAGGAAGGTATGTTCCCACTGTGCACTTGGCAATTCATCTTCTGTTATCACCTCCCAGCCATATTTATCATCGGCATCAATAAAGACCTTCCATGTTCCCATGTTAACCATAGGCTCTATAGTGAACACCATACCTGGAACGATAAGCATTCCCGTTCCCTTATGTCCGTAATGAAGAACTTCTGGTTCCTCATGGAAATCCAAACCTACACCATGTCCACAAAGGTCTCTTACGATACCATAATGATATTTGTCTGCATGTTTCTGTATAGCATGACCTATGTCGCCCACAAAACAATATGGTTTTGCTGCTTCAGCACCCACTTCAAGACACTCCTTTGCCACACGAACGAGCTGTTCTTTTTCTGGTGATGTCTTGCCGATTATGAACATTCTTGATGCATCAGCGTAGTATCCGTTGTATATCGTGGTGAAGTCCACATTAACGATGTCGCCTTCCTGAAGTACATCTTCTTCTTTTGGAATGCCATGACACACCACTTCATTTATACTTGTACATACACTCTTAGGGAAACCTTCATAGTTTAGACATGCAGGAGTAGCACCATGCTCTACACAATAGTCATAACATATCTTGTCTATTTCTAGAGTATTCATTCCAGCATGAATGTTCTTCGCCACTTCATCCAACACTCCTGTGTTTATAATACCACTTTGGCGTATTCCCTCTATCTGCTCTGGTGTCTTGATTAAATCGCGGGTAGGCACAAGCTTACCTTTGTTTTCCCAATACATCACTTTCTTGTCTAAATCCGTTGGCTCCTGACCAGACAGGCAATGCCATCTTCTTTTCTTTTTAAACATTGTATGTAATATTTTAAGCGTATTCTAATTCCACGCTATGTTAATTTTCTATTGTTGACGGAAGCTTATTGTGCTTTTAATATTTCATAAATCTTAGATGTCCAATCCTCTCCGTTTTCTGGACACATGGTCTGAAAGCCTAACTTCTCGCCAATCATAACATTCTTTGGTCCGTCGTCAACAAAGAGTGTTTCATATGGTTCTATATTCTCTCTTTCAACGATAAGTTTAAAGATACGCTCATCTGGCTTCATCATTCCGAGCTTATAGCTCATATACATCGAACTGAAAAAGCTATCTATACTGCGACCATCTCCAGAGAAATCCTTGCTCATTCCCCAATCCATCATAAAGGGGTTGGTATTTGACAATAATATCAATCGATATCCATCTGCTTTCAAGCGGTCTAGAACTTTTATGTTCCTCATCGGCACTTCCTTTGTGTATCCTCGCCAAGCGTATTTACATTCTTCAAAGGTAAGCTGTCTACCAACCATACCGCTCAACTCCTGAATGAACTGTGAAGCAGAAATCTTACCTTCTTCCAAGTCTCCAAATATTCCGCTTTGGGTATAAGGGTCTAACCGTTTCTCTGCATCCTCAAGACCGATCTCTTTGAAACGCTTTACTGCACTTGGTTGGTCTATTGTCATAATAACACCGCCAAGGTCAAACAATATATTCTTTACTTTTACCATTTTCTGCAAGTAGCTTAAAATCTTTTTCTTACCCTGTCCATCTCTCTGCGGTCTTCTTTCTCTTTCAGAGTCTGGCGTTTATCAAACTCTTTCTTGCCTCGGCATAAGGCAATATCTACCTTAGCACGACCATGGTCGTCAATAAACAAGAGGGTAGGGACTATTGTAAATCCCACTTGTTTTGTGGCTTCCTGCAAATTATGTATCTCACGCTTGTTCAGAAGGAGTTTTCTATCTCGCTTACTTTCATGATTATTGAATGAACCATAAAAATATGGGGATATATTCATACCTTTTACCCATATTTCGCCATTATTTATATAGCAGAATGTATCTACAAGAGACGCCTTTCCCATACGAATTGATTTAATTTCCGTACCAGTAAGCACTATACCTGCCGTAAAAGTGTCAACGAAGAAATATTCGAATGATGCTTTCTTATTACGTATGGTTACAGGACTTTTCTTTCTAAGAAGTTCTTGTTCTTTATTCATATTACCTTCTGATATTTAATGTATTACAAGCAAATCGATATAAAAACAATTTTTATTTCTCTATTGTTATAAAATCCTCGATATGCTCGTCAACATAGTATGCCACAGCACCTGTCCATTCTTCTTCATTTTCAATGAATTTGTCATCATAATCGTCAAAGGCAGGGTATTTCTCAAATAGTTCCATAAATTCTTCATCGGAACAATCTTCCTCAATAAATGAGCCGTATTCATGGTAAAGCTTATTTACCGAATAAACAAGTTTTGATAAATCTCTGAGTCCCCAAGTCTTTACCATTTTTGCAAACGGATTTTCAAAGATAAACCCGCCAAGACCATTATGAATAAGTTGTACAAAGCCGCCATCCATAACTTCATTTCTCATCCATATATAAGCAATGAGAGTTATCTGGTCTGCATTAAGTTGCTGCATATTGTCCGCATTTAATGATCCGCCAACTTCGTTTAAAACAGCGTTAGCAACGACATTTATAAATTCGTCCATACTTCCATTAGCAGCTTTTATAATGCAATCTTCTTTAACAACAGGTTTCATACTATATCTTATATTATATATTTATTTGCAAAGTTACTTATTTTTTCCAAATAACAATATTTATAATGCTGTAATAACATGCTTAGGGG
>CAVKAH010000035.1:0-16328 GCA_963654095.1 Oscillospiraceae bacterium | reverse complement strand
TAACATGAGACCAAGGAAGAAATTGAAATTCAAAACACCAAGAGAGTGCTTTTACGAGAATATTCCCTAAATTTGCACTTGCTTGTTGAATTCACGACGTATCATAATGATATAAGTAACAGAAGGAAAGTTTATGCTTAAAGTATTATATATTAGACATTTAGATAGAAAGATTAGATATCTAACGACTGACAGTTAATGACAGATATCTTTAAACAAAAGCTTCTGTCAAGCTTGTTTATTGCCCTGACTTACAAACGCTTATCGTGATGTAATGACAGAATGACAGATTTTTTGAAAAAAAATAAATATATAACATTAATCCATGCAATAAAACGATGTACATTAACGTTTAAGAGAGAAAAGGAAGGAAACATGAAAAGAATTATTTTATCATTTATTGCTTTTGTTGCTATGGCTTCTGCTGTCATGGCACAACCTAAGGCGGGCACATTCTCTGTTATTCCGAGGATTGGAGTTACGCTTTCGAAACTCAGTGGCGACAAGTTATATGTAGCACAAGATTTCTCTCTCTCATCGAAATATAACCCAGGGATGATGGTAGGTGCCGACTTTGAATATCAGCTTACCGACATTTTTGCCCTTTCCGTTGGAGCTTTCTATTCGCAACAAGGCAACAAATACGACGATTATGTCGAGGCGCACAACCTGTCAACAAAGAACTGGAGCGAGATGCGGGATATCAAAAACCATATCGATTATATTAACGTTCCGATAATGGTAAGTGTTTTCGGCGCAAAAAACTTAGCGATTAAAGTAGGTGCACAGTTTGGCTTCAACACTCATGCCACTACGGAGATGACAACAGCCACATTCGTCAGAAGCGAGGACGGCAATGCCTCTACCGAAAGCGTGAAGAAATCAAAAAGCGACATTGCTGTAAAGAAATTCGATTTCTCTATCCCTGTCGGGATATCGTATGAATACATGAACGTTATTCTTGAAGCACGCTACAACTTCGGTTTGACAAAGGTTTACCAACATCTTGATGATGGTAAGAACAGCGTTATTTCCTTTACAGCAGGATACAGATTTAAGCTCTAAGTAGGACATAAAGTGTAAAAGAATATTAAAAGACAGCATATAGTTATGTTATAATTCTTTGTAAACAAAATAATATTCGTAAATTTGCAGCCGCTTTAAGCATTAATAACAATTTAACAAAATCAAAACAATGTATTTAGATCAAGCTAAGAAACAAGAGATCTTTGGACAGTACGGAAAGTCTAACTCTGATACTGGTTCAGCTGAGAGCCAGATAGCATTGTTCTCATACCGTATTTCCCACTTGACGGAGCACTTGAAGAAGAACCGTAAAGATCATACTACTGCAAGGTCATTGACCAAGATGGTAGGTAAGCGTCGTGCATTGCTCGATTATCTCTACGACCGCGACATTAATCGCTATCGTGCTATAATCAAAGCTCTCGGTTTGCGTCGATAATCATCGCACCGACATATTGCACAAAAGAACTAATCCCGATAGGTATCACCTGTCGGGATTTTTTTTGATGGTTCTATGCCTACTGCAGACTGAACAAGAGTTAATGCAAAGATAAAGAGTTTACCGAATAGAACAAAGTCAAAGATATATCTAAGCATCTTTAAAGATACTCCTTAGCATCAATAAAGATATGCTTGAGCATCAATAAAGATACATCTATATTGTTTTATGAGGTAATCAGAACAAATGGTCTATCTCGTTTTGAGATAGAATTGCTATAACGGTTTTCCCGTCAGGGGCATAGTTTACATTGGACGAAGCGAAGAGTTCGTTTACGAGATTCTCCATCTCCTTGTTGCTCAATACCTGCCCGTATGGTATCGCAGCATCACGTGCAAGACCGAGAGCCACGGTGTGCTTTATATCCTCGTCTACAGATACGGTGTTCTCTGCCGCCAACGCCACGATGTCGTTTATAAGGGTTACGGAATTCAAGCCCTCGAGTCCTGTAGGAATACCACCAATGGCATAACTGCCGCCACCTAGGTCGCTAATATCAAAACCCAACGCTGACATATCGGAAGATATCTTCTGGAATACGATATTGTCGGCTGGTGAGAACTGTATCATCTCAGGAAAGAGCATCTTTTGGGTATTACCTTGTTTCTCATCGAGCTGCTTTCTGTATCCGTCATATAGCACACGGATGTGCGCCCTATGCTGGTCTATAATCATCAGTCCCGACTTGACAGCCGTCATTATATACTTCCCCTTATACTGATAATGAGCTGGCGACTTGTCCTCTATTATCTTTTCGTTGTTAAGCGACGACGTAACCATTGCGTTTCCTGACTGGGGATACGTCATATCATCGGTATGAAACAGAGAAGCCTCATCAAATCCACCCATCTGCTGCATATCGCTCTGCCCTGAAGTTGCTGCCGACTCATAGAGTTGTTCCCAGTTTTTAGGCACTGAAGGCTGTCGTGGGTTTGTATCAAAAGGATTATACGTTGGGTTATAGTCAACTCTTGGAACAGAGAAGTCCATTCCGTCCATCGACTGCTGCATAAAGACAGGAATGTCAGGTTTACCTTCCGTATCAAAATCAATAGACGGCACGTCGTTGAACTTTCCTAATGCTTCCTTCAAAGAAGCCATAAGTATCTGCCATATAGTCTGTTCGTTCTCAAACTTAATCTCCGTCTTTGTTGGATGAATATTAACATCTATGTCCTCTGCAGGTACTTCAAAATATATGAAATATGGCACCTGCTCGCCTGCAGGTATCAAGCGTTCAAATGGTGTCATTACGGCTTTATTGAAATAAGGATGCTTCATAAACCTACCGTTGACGAAGAAAAACTGATGGGCATTCTTCTTTTTGGCAG
Source organism: Oscillospiraceae bacterium (assembly GCA_963654095.1). GTDB lineage: Bacteria > Bacteroidota > Bacteroidia > Bacteroidales > Bacteroidaceae > Prevotella. The sequence continues at coordinate 13,472 of CAVKAH010000035.1, read as the reverse complement.
CCTCTGGCTTACCTACAAAGCCATGTATCTTGCATACTGTGGTATCCACATTGACAGGCAGGATGCTTTGATTCAAGCGTTTTCCAAACACATCAATGATACGTTGGCGATAGCTTTCACCACATGAGCGCAGGTTCAGAAGCTCTGTTCCATTGCTGCTAAACGTGAAGTGTATCTGCGGATATACAAGTACGATGCGCTCGTAAGCCGCCATTATGTTGTTCAGTTCCGTAGTGTTCGACTTCAGAAACTTTCTTCTTGCAGGAACATTAAAGAACAAGTTTTGTATTAAGAAATTGCTTCCCACAGGACAAGCCACAGGTTCTTGACTCAATACCTTGCAGCCTGATATGGAAAGAGAGGTACCTATATCGTCGGTAGCCTGACGAGTTTTCAACTCCACCTGTGCCACGGCAGCTATTGAAGCAAGGGCTTCGCCTCGAAACCCCATAGTATGCAAAGAGAACAAGTCGTCGGCCTTACGTATTTTTGATGTGGCATGACGTTCAAAGGCAAGTCTGGCATCTGTGTCCGACATACCTTTTCCGTCGTCAATAACCTGTATTGATGTCTTTCCTGCATCAACTACAAGCACGTCGATACGCTTGGCTCCTGCATCTATAGCATTCTCAACAAGTTCTTTTATTACGGATGCTGGACGCTGGATTACCTCACCTGCAGCAATTTGGTTAGCCACAGAGTCTGGAAGAAGTTGAATTATGTCGCTCATATATACTTAAAACTTACAATGAGTCTGACGGTTTAGTTATTCGTCAGACTCTCTTTTTATCTCATTTCCCTCTATCTTTTGCAACGGAGCAGCATGGCGGGAGATATTTTTTAGCTCTGTTCCGCTCTTTTTTCCTCGCCATTCATAGATGTCATCCTTACTCAACGGACGAATATAATCAAACCATGTAAATCCGTCGAGCTTATACATATTAGGCGGTATCTGGGTCATTGGATACCACGTACCATCGGTTTTTGACGTCCATATCTTCTGCAGTTGATGGTCTTTCATATACATCTTCATGGTATCAGTCTCTATATGTACGAGTCCCATGAGCGTGGAATCCTTGTCGTCAACAGGATAATAGACAGACCTTACATTACCCACGGCATGCGTTTCGGATATCTGTCCGTCTTTGAAAAAGGCGAACATCTCCTTCGAAGCAAGCTGGTTGTAATGCTGCTTGTCGGGCATTAGTTCCGCAGAGAGTGCTTGATTTATCACGTGAGCGTGGTCGATGGTAGAGTCTTTCATATACACTCTTATCTCCTCCCCCAGCAGCTGGCGTTCACCGCTCCACGCTATCGGGTCGCGATACATTGTCATGCAGGAGTCTTTGGTGTTGTAAACGAGAGAGTCGCACACTGCTTGCACATCCGTTCTGTATGCCCTCACCTTATTGTAGCAATGAGCCGTGCGATATACGGAGTCGGTGTTCAGATGATAGGTTATCACTTTTACCGTGTCAGAATGTACGTAGAGCGTGTCTTTCTGAGAGTATTCGAGCATGACAGGATTGTCTGTAGCAAGGGCGAAACCATTTTTCTCGTTATACCAGAGGTAGTTGCAATGAAGGGCATTCTTCTTTTCTTCATCCTTATACACCACGTTGTTGTAGCCCTGACTTATACCTCGCTTCTCGTCATAAAACAAACTATCGCCCGTAATCTCCTTTCCATTGTTTGTCATAGTGGAACGTCCATATAGGCGTGCTCTACCATTGTTGGTGTTGTAATAACCACTTGACGTCTTGATAACGCTTTCTTTGCTTTTTATTACTGATGGACCAACGATATTGGCAAGCGAGGTGCGGGTGTCATAATGTAGGGTATCGGTGGTCAGAACAAACTTCTGGTTCTTCAGATTTACGTTGTAATTGAATACCGCCTTACGTGTTTCTGTGTTGTATTCTCCCCAGTCGCTAACAAGAACATTATTCTTGTCTACCATTTTTCCGCCTTCAAAGAAATACCCGATGTTATACAAACGATCGAAATTCAAGCTGTCGGTATACAGCACTGTTGCTCTATGCTTGAGCACAACATTATGTCTTGCCTCCGCCATCTGATTGTCGCCATCATAAAAAGCATAATCGCTCCTTAGCGACAAGGTATCGCCCTGACGCATATTAACGTGCCCAAAAGCTTTAAAAGAGTTTGTTGCCTGATAGAAATATGCACTGTCGCACGTCATTCGAGCACCTTTATGCAAGAAGGAGACATGACCATTGAGTATCTGTGCACCAGGATTCGTGCCAAATTCATCAAAGCGGAGCATATCGGCATGCTGCAGATACACACGCTCATCTGTCTTTGGACGCTGACGCTTCTTAGGTGCCATGTGCGACTGGGCTATACATAGTCCAAACAGGCATAGAACAGCAACAAGTTGTATTCTATGCCCGCATATATATTTAGAAATATCTTTTTGGAAAATCATTTAGTAGTTTACTTACAAACAAGTTTACTTTACCCACCCCTCATATTCGAAGTTGCAATTCTTATACTTGTCGTTGATACGAATATATGTGGTTTTAATCTTCTTCTGAACCCAGTCTTTTAGGAATTCCGCACGGCGTTTAGACTGTACGATAGCCTTCATAGCCTGAAAGTCTTCGGTGATTGTAGCACGGTGGGCATCCGTTCTGTTCACGAGTTTTGCTATAACGCAAACCTTCTTACCCTTGCTGTTCACCATTCTGAAAGACTTTGAAATCTCTCCCACCTTTAGAGTGTCTACCACACGGGCAATCTCGGTAGGCAAGTCGCGCATCTTGAACTTGCTTGTAAAGCCGTCATCAGCTTGGTTTGCCATCAGTCCATTATTGTTCTTCGTATCCTTGTCGTCAGAAAGATATGATGCGGCTGCTTCAAAAGTGAACTTACCAGCACGTATGTTGGCAGCAATGGAGTCGAGACGGTTCTCTGCTTTCTCCATAGCCTCATCGCTAACCTTTGCTGTTCTCAAGATATGGCGCACCTTTATCTTATCACCACGCTTGTCTATAAGCTGGATAATATGGAAACCATATTCAGATTCTACTATCTTTGATATCTTTTTAGGGTCTGTAAGGTTGAATGCTACATTGGCAAATGCAGGATCTAACATTCCACGACCTACATAATCATCAAACTCACCACCCTGACGTGCTGTTCCTGGGTCTTCGGAATATAATCTGGCAAGTGCCGCAAAGGAGGTCTCACCCTTTGTTACTCGGTCTGTATAATCACGCAACTCATTCTTTACCCTATTTATCTCTTCTGGCGAAATACGTGGAGCCTGTGTTATTATCTCCACTTCCACCTCTGTTGGGATTAGCGGAAGACTATCTTGAGGTAATTTCTCGAAATAGCGACGAACATCTGCAGGTGAAACCTTGATGTCTTTTACAAGGTTACTTCTCATCTTCTCAATCAACTGATGATTGCGGAACTCATCATGAAGGCTCTCCTTCATCTGCTTCACCGTCATCTTCTTCCACTCTTCCAGCTTCTCTCGGCTTCCTGCATTGCTTATCCAATAGTTTATCTGCTGGTCTACGCTCTGCGATACTTCCGACTCCGTTACTTCTATACTGTCGAGTGCTGCTTGATGAAGAAAGAGTTTCTGAACGGCAAGCTGTTCTGGGATGATGCAGTCTGGATCACCGTTCCATTTCACGCCTTCCATCTCACCTTGAATACGCATTGCCTCTACGTCAGACTTAAGTATTGCCTCGTCGCCGACTACCCATACCACTTCGTCAATAACACTATTCTCATTAGCAGATGTATCTTCGGCAACTGCTTTCTGCGAAATGGTGTCTGCTTTAGACTCTTCTTCTGATATTCTTGAAATATAACGGCTTGCCTCACCACTTGCGGCAAGAATAAAGCCAAATGAGGCTGCTATACAAAAGAGTGATTTTAATCCGTATCTCATCTAATTGATTATTCTTGTTAAATTAATGGTTGCAAAGATACAGAGTTATTGGTTATTCACAAAGTTTTTTTTACTAATCTCTGTGAAAACACCAATAACTCTGTATCTATTTATATATAAAAATCCCATAATTAACAAGAACTATGGGATTTTGGATGATTATTTTTATTTGTTATGTTTGTTTACAGTCTTCAATACTTCCTCATTGACAACTACAGGATATTTCTTTCTGAGTTCTGCCACCCAGCGTTTTTCAAGCAAATCCTGATAGTCTGCCGTTACGAGTCCCTTGACATCTGTATACTCTTCTGGCCCCTTCTTAAGGATTTTCCCATACACTGCATCAATAGGATAATCCTTTAATGGTTTCACAACAGTATCAGTCTTGAACACTTCTTTATCAATCAGAGCATTGTCGCCCTTCTTGAAGATACCCTTTTCTACACGGATACGTATTACTGTGTCATTATTAAATGTTGTGCGAAGCTTGTCTGCCCATTTATCAAAAGCCAAGCCCTTGACACAATTCTTTACGGCTTCTACATCTGCAGCATTCTTCACATGATATGCCATGCCCTTGTAACGAGGCTCCGACCATGCGTATTTCTTCTTGTTTTTCTTGAAATAAGCAGCAAGTCCTGCCTCGTCTTTTGCTGCCTTTTCCCATACATTACGATTGCTTATCTCATAGAGCATCAGTCCGTCGTGATATTCGCGTATCAGGTTTTTCAGGTCAGAATCCTTTGCAGTCATCTCTTCTGTGCGCATATCAAGCACATCATCTGCCTTCAACTTACCATCTGACGCAGCAACAACTCGGTTTATGCTATCTTTTGCCACCTTATCACGGATATTGCGAGACTCAAGGAAACGAAGAATATTAGTACGCAAACTATCGTAAGAATCAAACTGTTTGCGCTCTTTCATATATATGATATGATAGCCCACTGCAGACAATACAGGCTTTGCCATCTGTCCTACCTTCAAACCGTATGCCGTTTTGTCGAATTCCTCAAGAGTCTGACCTGGCTGTAACCATGGCAGTTCACCACCATTTCGTGAGGAGCCTGGGTCTTGAGAATATTTCTTTGCCATTTCAGCAAACGCCTTTTCAAATGCTACAGTATCTATAGGCATTGTTATTGTCTTACCTTTTACCTTCTTGATGGCTGGTGTCAACATACCATTCAATACGTTATATATTGAATCTGCACGCTGCTCTGCTTCTTTCTTCTGTACGTCTGTTGCATCTTGGGCGAGATACAGCAATATATGGGCTGGCTTTATAAGGCCCTTATCGCCTATTCGCTCTTTCGTTTCGTTATAAACTTTCCTTGCTTCTGCTTCAATGTCTTTATCACTTACGAAGCTTGGGCGAATCTGTTGGTCGCGATATGAGCGAAACTCTTTCTTAAAAGAACTGAGCGTATCTATCTTTGCATCGTAGGCTGCGGCTACCTTTAATTTGTAGTTTACAAAGAGGTCTACATACTCATTTACCGTTTTTTTATCTATTACACCCTCAGAGTTGTTCTTATTATAGGAATATTCAAACTCTGATCTTGATACTGGCTGACCATTGATTGTCATTATCGTTGGGTCATCCTGCTGGGCATACGCACCCCCACTGATAAGGAGCATTACCGCTAACAATGATTTGAATTTCATTCGTTTATAAGATGTTTATCGTTATAATACTTACTATACACAAAATATAAAGCACAAAGATACAGAGTTTTTTCTAAGTTGCAAAACATTATATGCAGCTTTCTTGCCTTTCTCTGTTTCTTTGTGCTCTATTTATTCTATGTCTTTTCCCGAAGACTTATTATTCTGGACGAGAATAGTTTGGTGCCTCACTCGTGATTGAGATATCGTGTGGATGACTCTCAAGTACACCTGCATTAGTGATGCGTACAAATTTTGCAGAATGTAAATCACAGATATTGTTTGCTCCGCAATATCCCATACCAGAGCGTAATCCTCCAACGAGCTGATATACGACCTCTTGAAGTGTGCCTTTATAAGGTACTCGTCCTGCTATTCCTTCTGGCACAAGCTTCTTTACATCCTTTGTTCCTGATTGGAAATAACGGTCTTTCGAGCCATTCTCCATAGCTTCAAGACTACCCATTCCACGATAGCTCTTGAACTTACGACCATTAAAGATGATTGTATCGCCAGGACTTTCTTCTGTTCCTGCCACAAGTGAACCGATCATAACCGAACATCCACCAGCTGCAAGAGCCTTGACAACATCACCTGAATAACGAAGTCCACCATCAGCAATCAAAGGTACTCCTGTGCCTTCGAGTGCACTTGCTACATCGTAAACGGCACTCAACTGTGGTACGCCGACACCTGCCACTACACGTGTAGTACAAATTGAACCAGGACCGATACCCACCTTTATGGCATCTGCACCATTGTCAACGAGCATCTTGGCTGCAGCTCCTGTGGCTACATTACCAACAACAATGTCTACATTAGGGAATGATTTCTTTGCCTCGACAAGCTTTTCTATTACGTATTTTGAGTGTCCATGAGCCGTATCAATAACTATTGCATCTGCTCCTGCATTGACAAGAGCTTGCATACGGTCGAGGGTATCAACTGTTACACCTACTCCAGCAGCAACACGCAAGCGTCCTTTTTCATCCTTGCATGCCATTGGCTTGTCTTTTGCCTTAGTGATATCCTTATATGTAATAAGACCTACAAGATGGTTATCATTATCTACAACTGGCAATTTCTCTATTTTGTTTTCCTGAAGAATCTGTGCTGCGGCACTCAAATCTGTCTTTACATGTGTCGTAACAAGATTTTCAGAAGTCATCACCTCATCTATCTTACGATCAAGATTACGCTCGAAACGCAAATCACGATTAGTTACGATACCAACAAGATGCATCTCATCGTCAACTACAGGTATACCGCCAATATGATACTCTGCCATAATGTCGAGAGCTTCGCCTACAGTGGAACCGCGGCGAATTGTAACTGGGTCGTAAATCATTCCGTTCTCGGCACGCTTTACGATTGCTACTTGTCTTGCCTGCTCCTCTATACTCATGTTCTTATGGATAACACCTATTCCTCCTTCACGGGCAATAGCAATTGCCATTGCCGACTCAGTTACAGTGTCCATTGCCGCAGTAACAAATGGTATATTTAACTCAATGTTACGCGAAAACTTGGTTTTCAACTCTACTGTACGTGGCAGTACTTCCGAATAAGCTGGGATAAGAAGGACGTCGTCGAATGTGAGACCGTCCATAACAATTCTATCTGCAACAAATGATGACATAATATGTATATAAAAAATTTATTGCGTGCAAATTTACCAAAAATATATTATTTACTAAATGGTTTCATAGATATTTTTTCTACATTAAGTGTATTTAACGCAGAAAAGTTTCTATAGCTCCATTATTCTTGCAACCAAACATTTGCTCGTCATATCTGTCGAGATATAATGCTACAATGATTTACTATTATCACTCTGAGTTTACAGAGGAAGATGTATATAATCAGTTTGCCATTTCAGAGAAGAACTTAATACGCACCAAGCGCACCTCATCCTCTGTGTAATCTCCACCTAATTCATCCAAAGCGGTTTCAAGGTCGTCGGTTTCACTTTCTCTGAAATATTCGTATATATCATCCACATGATCATCATCCATAACATCTTCTATGAAATAATCGATGTTTAGCTTTGTTCCGCTATACACAATAGCCTCTATCTCCGTGAGCAAATCCTCGAACTCCAGATTTTGCGCATCTGCAATATCATCAAGCGGAACCTTCCTATCTATACTCTGAATTATTTTCACTTTAAGCATAGACTTTTTAGGTACAGTAAGTATACGAAGGTCTTCAGGACGCTCTATATCATTATCTTCACAATGACGGCGTATCAGTTCTACAAACTCCTTTCCATATCTGTTTGCCTTACCAATTCCTACTCCCTGAATATTCTTCAGCTCATCAAGTGTTATAGGATATACTGTAGCCATCTGCTCCAATGACACATCTTGGAAGATGATATATGGTGGAATGCCGAGTTTCTGACTTTTCTCTTTCCTCAAGTCCACTAACATTCCATATAACACAGGGTCGAGAGCAGCAGTAGGTTTGTCTGGATAATCATCCTCCTCTTCTTCTTTAAACTCTGTATCTTTAACAACCATAAATATTGTTGGATGCTTGAGATATTCACGTCCTCCAGCTGTCAACTTTAGAACGCCATAGTTTTCCACATCTTTTTTCAAGAAGCCAGCTATTATCGCTTGTCTGATAACAGGGTTCCACATCTTCACATCACACACCTCTCCCTCACCAAACTCAGCGAGTAAGTCGTGCTTATGATCGCGAATATCGTCAGTATCACGACCTTTCACAAAGTCTATAACATATTCTTGACGGAAATCTTCTTTCAATGCCTTGACAGCTCGCAATACTATTACAAGCTCTTTTGTTCCGTCTATCTTAACCTTCGGATGTAGGCAATTATCACAGTTGCCACAATTTTCTCTTGGATATTCTTCACCAAAATAATGAAGAAGCATCTTACGGCGACATATTGATGACTCTGCATAGGCTGCTGTTTCCTGCAGCAGTTGTCTGCCAATATCCTGTTCCGCAACAGGTTTCCCTTCCATAAATTTCTCCAATTTACGTAAGTCCTTATGCGAATAAAAAGCAATACATTTTCCTTCGCCTCCATCACGTCCTGCACGACCCGTCTCTTGATAATATCCTTCGAGGCTCTTTGGTATATCATAATGTATCACAAACCTAACATCTGGTTTGTCTATTCCCATACCAAAAGCTATTGTAGCAACAATAACATCTATCCTCTCCATGAGGAAATCATCCTGTGTGGCAGAACGCGTAACGGAGTCAAAGCCTGCATGATAGGCTGCCGCCTTTATATTATTTGCTTGCAACACAGCAGCAAGCTCTTCCACTTTCTTTCTCGACAGACAATAGATAATACCACTCTTACCGCTATTTTGAAGTATAAACTTTACGATGTCCTTATCCACTTCTGCCGTCTTGGGGCGTACTTCATAATAGAGGTTAGGACGGTTGAAAGAACTTTTAAACTCCATGGCATCCATAATACCAAGGCTCTTCTTTATATCCGTGCGTACCTTGTCTGTAGCTGTTGCGGTAAGTGCAATTACTGGAGCATCTCCTATATGATTTATTATCGGACGTATTCTTCTGTATTCAGGACGAAAATCGTGTCCCCATTCTGATATACAATGAGCCTCATCTATGGCATAGAAAGATATCTTCACCGTCTTCAAGAATTCCAAATATTCCTCTTTTGTAAGCGATTCTGGAGCTACATAAAGGAGTTTTGTCAGTCCTGAACGTATATCTTTTTTTACTTGGTCTATTGCTGCCTTGTTCAAAGAAGAATTAAGATAATGTGCCACCCCTATTTCCTCACTCATGCCATTGATGACATCAACCTGGTTTTTCATCAATGCTATAAGCGGAGAAACTACAATAGCAGTTCCTTCCATAATAAGTGAAGGTAATTGATAACACAACGACTTTCCTCCTCCCGTAGGCATCAATACAAATGTATCCTTGCCATTCAATACGTTGCGTATAATTTCCTCTTGGTCTCCCTTAAAACTATTGAAGCCAAAATATTGTTTCAGCTTAGCCGTAAGATTAACATCGTTCATCATATAACGAGCAGCTCCTATTCATTCTTTATATTTTGCGCTTTGACGGTTTATATTATTTACCGCCAAGCGCATTGTGTTTTTATGATCAGAGATACAAACAGACACACTGTTAGTCTTTTTCGAGTTTCTGCAAGTGAGCCTTATCAAGCTGCGCTTGCGCATATTCCAACGTTACGTTGAATTCTTTCACTTTTTGCGAAGGCACATCAAACATCGCATCCATCATCACACTTTCCACAATAGAGCGAAGTCCACGTGCTCCAAGTTTATATTCCATTGCCTTGTCAACTATAAGATCCAGCACATTTTCATCAAATGTCAACTTTATGCCGTCCATATCGAACAACTTGACATATTGCTTTATGATGGAATTCTTAGGCTCTATAAGTATCGACCTCAAGGCTTTCTTGTCAAGAGGGTTGAGATATGTAAGCACTGGCAATCTACCGATAATCTCTGGTATAAGTCCGAAAGACTTTAAATCCTGCGGAAGGATATATTTCATCAAATCCTTCTTGTCTATTCTTCGTACATTCTGCACAGAATTATATCCAACAACGTGTGTATTCAATCGCTGAGCGATCTTTCGCTCTATACCATCAAAGGCACCACCGCATATAAACAATATATTCTTTGTATTTATATGTACATAATCCTGATCCGGATGTTTTCTTCCTCCCTTTGGTGGCACATTAACCATTGAGCCTTCAAGCAATTTCAGTAAACTCTGCTGAACACCTTCACCACTAACATCTCTCGTTATTGACGGATTATCGCTTTTCCTTGCAATCTTATCCACCTCATCTATAAACACGATACCTCTTTCTGCTGCCTCAACATTATAATCGGCAACTTGAAGCAAACGGCTAAGGATGCTTTCTACATCCTCACCTACATATCCTGCTTCTGTGAAAACTGTGGCATCAACGATAGTGAAAGGCACATCCAATAGCTTTGCTATAGTTCGGGCGAGCAATGTCTTTCCCGTTCCCGTACTACCAACCATTATAATATTGCTCTTTTCTATTTCCACTCCATCGTCAGAAATATCTTGTTGCAATCTCTTGTAATGGTTGTACACCGAAACTGAAAGATAGCGTTTCGCCTCATCCTGTCCGATAACATATTGATCAAGATACTCTTTTATCTCATGTGGCTTTGGTACTTCCTTCAGTTGGAATTTGGTATCTGGATTTTTGTTTTCACGTTCTACAAAGCCTGCACTTTTAAGAACTTCATACGCCTGCGTTATACAACTATCACAGATAAAACCATCAATACCCGTGAGAAGAATATTTACTTGACCTTCTGGTCTTCCACAAAAGCTACAAGTATTTTTATGTTTAGTATTTTTTCCTGGCATCTGATTTATTTCTTTGTCAATACCGAGTCTATCATTCCATACTCTTTTGCTTCTTCCGCAGTCATCCAATAGTTACGATCTGAATCTTGCCACACCTTCTCGAATGGTGTATGGGAGTGGTTTGAGATTATAGTATATAGTTCTTTCTTGAATTTCATTATTTCTTTTGCTTCGATTTCAATGTCCGAAGCCTGTCCTTGCACTCCGCCAAGTGGCTGATGTATCATCACACGACTATGTGGCAAAGCCGAACGCTTACCTTCCGTACCCGAAACGAGCAGCACTGCAGCCATAGATGCAGCCATGCCTACACATATTGTTGCGACATCACTTGATATAAACTGCATAGTATCATAAATACCCAACCCTGCTGTAACACTACCGCCAGGACTGTTCACATATATAGAAATATCCTTACCTGGGTCTACAGAATCCAAATATAAGAGCTGAGCCTGCAATGTATTTGCCGTATAGTCGTTTACCTCTGTTCCAAGGAAGATAATACGATCCATCATCAAGCGTGAGAACACATCCATCTGTGTTACATTAAGCTGACGCTCTTCCAAGATATAAGGATTTATATACTGAGCCTGTGCTTTCATCACATCATCAAGCACCATACCGTTCATTCCATAGTGTCCGGTAGCATATTTTCTAAAATCGTTATTCATATTATAATCAGTCTTTTTTCTATATATAAAAAGAGGTTATCTACCATTTTCTTATACAAAGATAATAAAAAAAGTAGATAACCTCTATATTAAGAGAGTTTTTTTAATAAAAACTACTTATTCAGCTTTCATCATTTCGTTAAATTCGTCAAGAGTTGCCTCTTTCTTCTCAAGCTTAACAACGTCTTTTAAAGCTACTGTAAGCTTACGGTCGATGCTACGGTCTACAAGAGAATCAACGTATTCTCTTTTCTTCAGCATTTCGTTCGCATAGTTGTTGATATATTCTTCTGGAATATTTGTCATACCATACTGAGCAAACTGTGCACGCGCTGCCTCTTTAGCTGTTTCCTTAATATCGTTGTCATCAATCTTGATGCCGTTAGCCTCAACGAGTTGCTCACGAATAAGGTGCCATGTCAGTTCCTTAATACTCTGAGCATAGTTGTCTTCAACAAACTTCTCACCCTTATCCTTATTATTGTTTAGCATAATCTTCTTCAGCAATGCGTCTGGGAATGTCAGCTCACCAACCTTCTCCTCAAGATATTTACGAACATCAACAAGGAACTTGTAGTCGCTGTCATTTACGAGCTGAGCAGAAATGCCCTCTGCAATCTTCTCACGGAAAGCCTTCTCATCCTTAACCTCACCTTCGCCATATACGCTATCGAAGAGTTCTTGATTTATCTCTGCCTTAACGAAACGTGATATTTCTGTTATCTGGAAGCTGAAATCAGAGGTAAGCTCTGCCACTTCCTCTTTCTTCATCTTCAACAATGAAGATACCTCTACATCGCTTTCTGGATATGCTTTCTTTGGATTAAATGTTATAATATCACCAAGCTTCGCACCATCAAAGAGTTTCTTTTGGTCGTCTACCTTGATATACTCTGGCATAAGAACTGCACCTTCTACAGTAATACCACCTTCTTTTGTGTTTCCGTTTTCATCAAGCTCACGGATATCACCCTTCAGCATATCATTTGCCTGATACTCCTCTACCTTGTCGTAATGACCAGCACGAGAAGCAAACATATCTATCTGACGGCTTACCAAATCATCATCAACCTTGATTGTGTAGAAATCTATAGAATCTTTGTCTGTAAGTTCTACATTGAATTCTGGAGCCACAGCAACATCAAACTTAAACTCGTATGGTGCTTCCTTTGACAAGTCTACTGGAACCTGAGACTCATTAGCCATTGGCTCACCAAGCATCTTAATCTTATTGTCGTTTACATACTTATAAATCTCCTCACCGATAAGTTTGTTTATCTCCTCTGCCTTAACAGCCTCACCAAATTGTTTCTTTATCATTCCCATTGGCACCATACCTGGACGGAAACCTGGCACATTAGCCTTCTTGCGGTAATTCTTAAGAGTCTTATCTACTCTTTCCTGGAAATCTGCAGTCTCAACTGTCAAGGTCAACAAACCGTTCACCTTATCTGGATTCTCAAAAGAAATTTTCATTGTTTGTTATATCTTTATTAAATTATTATTAGCATTAATACTTACTCTCTCATCCCCTTAAATAAATTAAGGTAAGAAAAACGGATGCAAAATTAATTATAAAAGGTGTAACGACCTAAAGTTTATAAATTTTTAACTCCTTCTACTCCTCTTTCGCTCGTCTACTTCTTGGAAATTCTTCTTCTTAAGTTCAAAGTCCACACCGAGATATTTCTCTTTTACAATCTCGTTTGCTGCCAGTTCTTCTGGACTTCCTTGGAACAAAATACGTCCCTCAAACAGTAGATAAGCTCTATCGGTGATGGTCAAAGTCTCATGCACAT
>CAVKAH010000034.1:0-16903 GCA_963654095.1 Oscillospiraceae bacterium | reverse complement strand
ATAGCTTCATATATTTTTTTGTTTGTTTTGTCAGCTTCTTTTTATCCAGCGTATGTTTGTCTGTTTCTTTTTACCCAGCGCATCATCATCAACTTCCGAGGAATGTCTTTAGCTGCTTATTGTTTGTATTGTGTCTAAGCCTCCTAATGGCTTTTTCTTTTATCTGCCTTACGCGTTCTCTTGTCAGTCCGTATTGCTGTCCTATCTCTTCGAGGGTCTTTTCGGGCTGGTCTATTCCGAAGAAAGCTTCCACCACCATGCGCTCTCTTTCGTTTAGAGTCTGCAGAGCTCGTTTTATTTCTTCTCTAAGCGACTCCATCACGAGAGAGTTGTCGGGTTCAGGAGAGTCGTTGTTTGGCATTACGTCGATAAGGCTACCGTCTTCTCCCTCCGAGAAAGGAGCATCCATAGAGATATGCCTGCCGTTTATTTTCATTGCGTCTGCGATCTTGTCTTCAGGCATATCCACTCTTTCGGCAATCTCGTCTACGCTTGCTCTTCTTTCGTTTTCTTGTTCGAATTTATTGAGAGCTTTGTTTATCTTGTTCACTGACCCCACTTGGTTGAGTGGTAACCTTACTATTCGACTCTGCTCTGCTATTGCCTGCAAGATACTTTGTCTTATCCACCATACGGCATAGGAGATGAACTTAAACCCACGTGTTTCATCGAATTTTTCTGCGGCTTTTATCAATCCCACATTACCCTCGTTGATAAGGTCGGGTAGGCTGAGCCCTTGGTTTTGGTATTGTTTTGCCACGGAGACAACGAATCGGAGGTTGGCTCTTGTCAACCTTTCAAGGGCTTTTCTGTCGCCCTTTCTTATCTTTTGTGCGAGTTCTACCTCTTCGTCCACGGAGAGTAGTTCCTCGTGTCCTATCTCTTGCAGGTATTTATCTAACGATTGGCTTTCGCGATTCGTTATGGATTTTGTGATTTTCAGTTGTCTCATAGAGTATAAGTATTAAGTGGTTTCTTTTCTCTCCAGTATATTTCTGTATACCTTTCGGCATTTCTTTATACCTTACCAGTATATTTCTGTGTACCTTCTAGTATTTCTGTATACCTTATTAGTCGGCGGACAATATTATACCAGTTGCAAATCTACATAAAAATATTGTTTCATGCAACAAAAAAAAGGATAAATGGTTCTTTTACGTTGCTTGTTAGCAAAAAAATATGGGTGCGGCATTGTTGTTCCGCATCCATATTTCAGTTTATGTAGTTATAGCAATTAATTCGCTAAGTGGGTTTTAGCTGAGCTTTTATCTATGTTTTATTGCCTTATATCAGCGTTTTCTCAGCCTTTATTGCCTTTTCTTTCTCAGCTTTTATCATCTTTATTTTTCGAGCATTACAGCGAAGTAAGCCTTCTTTCCCGTAGGCGAAACGCCCTTGAGATATAGCACAGGGTCTTTGCTTGTAGATGCTTCCTTAACGGCTTTCTGCAGGTCGTTAACGGTCTTCATAGGTGTGTCGTTAGCTTGCTGTATGATGAAGCCTTTGTAAACACCACCATCTTTGAGTGCACCATTAGAAACCTTTGTTACAACAAGACCGTATGAGATGTTCATGTCTTTCTTTTCCTGGTCTGTTACAGGGCGGAACGTTCCACCGAGTACGTCGAGGTCAGCATCCTTAACTATGTTTGTGTTACCCTGCTCGTTCTTTAGCGTGATGGTAGCCGTCTTCTTTGCCTTCTTGCGCAGATATGTTACGGTAACTTTATCACCAGGACGTTTGTTGGTGATATATTCCTGAAGCTCGCTCATCTTAACAACTTTCTTTCCGTCTATGGCAGTTATCACGTCGCCTTCTTTAAGACCACCCTCTGCAGCAGAGCCGTCGTCTTCCACTTTGGCTATGTAGATACCTTCCATCGTACCGAGGTCAACCTCTTTGCCCTGTTCCTTCTGCTGGTCGAAGTATTGGTTTACGTTCATGCCCTGTATTCCGAGCATACCGCGCTGTACTGTACCGTATTTCTTAAGGTCAGCCACAACCTTGTTCATGATAGTTGTTGGGATAGCAAATCCGTATCCGCTGTAGCTTCCAGTCTGCGAGTAGAGCATAGCGTTGATACCTACAAGCTCTCCCCGTGTGTTTACAAGCGCACCACCAGAGTTTCCTGCGTTGATGGCAGCATCAGTCTGGATGAACGATTCAATGCTGTTAGCCCCAAGAGAACGAGCCTTTGCACTGATGATACCTGCGGTTACTGTAGAGTTGAGGTTAAACGGATTACCCACAGCGAGTACCCATTCGCCCACTTTCAGCTTGTCGCTATCACCGATAGGTAGGGCTGGCAGGTTGGTTGCACTAATCTTTATCAGAGCCAAGTCGGTGTTTTTATCTGTTCCAATTATTCTTGCCGAATATTCTTTATTATCGTTGAGCGTTACGGTGAGCTCGTCTGCACCATCAACAACGTGGTTATTCGTTACGATATATCCGTCAGAAGATATGATGACGCCAGAGCCTGCTCCTTCTTTTTTAGGAGTTTGTACTTTCCTTTTCTGTGTTCCGCCGTTACCTCCTGGGTTACCAAAGAAGCCGAAAGGGTCGAAGAAATCACCGAAAGGGTCAGACTGCACGTCAACAGTCTGTACTTTACTGTTTTGCAAGAACTTGATGTGTACTACAGATGGTAGTGCTTTTTCAGCAGCGTATGTCAGGTCTACTGGTTGGCTTGGTACGGCATTCGTAGCCGCCATTGTGATTTGTGGTGTTGCAGCGGTAAGCGTAAGAACGGCAGCCGCTATTGCCATGTGATTTGAAAAAGTATTCATGTCTATAAATCTTTTGTTTTTTTATAACTATCTTCTCTTACATCCTCGTCTCCTTTACCTTTTGTGGTAGAGGGATATTTCTCTTTTGGTGTGCAAATATAGATGCAAAGAATGTTAATCAGTAAAAAAGCGGTTTACTTTTTCTCTCTTTTAACACTCAATATATCGGAGTTAACGGCTATTTACTTGCCGTATGTTGGTTTTTACTTTTGTTTAATGTTCATTTTAGGCGGGTTCTAAAAATTACCTTTGATGTATTTTTGAATTTTATTCGAGCAGATTTTTCTGTCTTTCTGAAGGAGCATAGCGGGCTATGCGACTGAAGAAGGGCGAAAAAGATGCCGAATAAAAGCAAAAAGACACAAAGAGTATATCCATCAAAATATAATTTATTAATACGTGGAATTTTTAGAACACGCCTTTAGTCCTAATTCCACAGATTAATAACAACCGCTGCGATAGCCATACATACTATTTCTGCCATTAAACATATATTGATGCTTACCTTCATATCTGTGGTTGTCAGTGTGCGAGGGTTAGTTCCGATGAACGGTTTATAGAAGCTTTTACCGAAATAGTTGTGTGTTCCTCCGAACCTACAGTCGAGCACACTCGATAGCGCAGCCTCTGGCCAACCACTGTTAGGTGATGCGTGGTGGTCAGCAAAGTGCAGAGTCTGACGGATGATGATATTGAGTTTTCGCCTTTCAACGCTATTCGAAACATATGTAAATACCCACCCTACGACGGCTATCAATAGGGCTGTGATACGAGCAGGTATATAGTTGGCGATGTCGTCGATATGGGCAGCCCAACAGCCAAAGCGTTTGTATCTCTCCGTTTTATACCCAATCATAGAGTCGAAAGTATTAATCGTTTTGTATGCAATCATACCTGGCACCCCCAACAGGCATAGCCAAAACACAGGAGCAACTACTCCGTCGGAGAGGTTTTCTGCCAATGTCTCCAGTGCAGCAGTACCCACTTCTTGTTCAGAGAGCTGCTGCGTGTCTCTGCCCACTATACGTGCCACTTGCTTTCTACCATCTTCAATGCCCCTTTCAAGTGCCTTAAACACCATTTTAACCTCATTGCGGAGAGTCTTACCAGCCAAGCAGAAGAACACTATAATCGTCATCAACAGCGTCTTAATACCTTCCATTGCCATGCCCCAAGTGGGGGATAGCATATTGCCAAGAGTAGTCATTGCGTGTAGCAAGAACCATGTTAGCATGAAGGCAAGAGCAATCGACGCAACGTTAAAGACAGCACCTTTCGTCATCCGCCATTTACCCTTGTTCAGCCTATGTTCCCCCCAGGCAATCCATTTACCTATATATACAATAGGGTGGGGCAACTTTATGGGGTCGCCAAAGATAAGGTCGAGCATCCATCCTCCTATGAGTGCCGTTAAGAGTTGATATGTCATATAACGTGTTTTTTTATAGCTTCAATCAGTTTATCATTCATTTCTCTCTCTTGAACTGCTATTCTGAAGTGGCTCTCAGTTAGCGTTTCAAAGTTTGAGGCATCACGTATCAGTATGCCTTCTTCCTCGATTAGAGTCTCTTTAAGATAGTGTGCAGCAATGCCATCGGGTAGTCTGCAGAGCAGAATGTTGGAGTCGGAGTGATACGTTTTGATATTCATCCCGTAGAGTATCTCAGCCATTCTCTCCCTCTCCTTGCATAGCTTGTGTGCATCAATGGCATATTCAGCGTTGTGTGCAATAAGATATTTCGCTGCTTCGATAGTAATCTGACTCATTGCCCACGGCATTAGCGAGGCTCTCAGCGAGTGGCATAGCGGCTCGGCAGCTATGATGTATCCGATGCGTAGTCCAGGCACACCATAGTCTTTTGTCATGGAGCGTATGATGAATACGTTGCCCATACGGATGGCTTCTTCTGGTTCTACGAGCTTTTTCTCCGTGTATGCAGCATAACTCTCATCTATTATAAATATGTCGTTAGGGAACGTTTCTATCGCTTTCATTATCTTGCAATAATCCAGGGTCTCTCCCGTTGGGTTGTTGGGATTACATATCCACACGGCGATACGCTCCTCATCGTGCTTTCTGTTATCACATCGATTGTGTATATCATCGAGCGAGCAGAGCGTTTCTATATCTGTGCCATAGCTTTTGCATGCATCGGCATATTCTGCGAAGGTGGGTTGCAGGATGCAGGCGGTAGAGCTGCTGTATAGTTGTGCCAACTTGTAGATAGCTTCCGTAGCACCATTTGTTGCCATAATGCAGGTGTTGGGTATGCCGAGCATATCAGCCAACCGCTGTTCCAATGATAGAGGCAATGGTTCTGGGTAGTGCTCTATGTTGGGCAGGATATTGCTAATGTGTCTGTACAGCATAGAATGGTCAAAGCCATTGTATATGTTCGACGAGAAGTTTATCCTTATCTTATTGCCGTATTTATATATGTCGTCGCCGTGTCCGTGTATCATTGCTTCATGATGTTGATAAGTTTGTCGATGTCGATGTGCTTCCTCACGTGGTCAGCGAGTAGGTCATACTGCCTGTTCTTAAACTCCTCAGCGGTCTCTTGCTTGCCTCCGTTGCCCTTGCAGGCGTATGGTTTCAGTATGTAATCTATAATTGGCTGGTTGTCCAGAAAGCCGTGGATGTACGTACCAATACAGTTTTCTGTCTCTATCACCGTCTTATCCGATTCGATTTCCGTATCCTCTCCACACCTTTTTGTTACACCTTGATGTATCTCATACCCACGGCAAGTATCACCATGAAAGGAGAATTCCACCTGTCTTGTGGTCTTTTCCCCACCCATAACAGTGGAGATGTCGAGCAGTCCCAACCCAGGTAGCATAGGGATAGAACCCTCTACGCTGTGTGGATCGCTAACCTTTTGCCCCAGCATCTGGAAGCCTCCGCAAATGCCGATAATGGTCTTTCCCTCACGATGTGCCCTTGTTATGGCTTGTGCTACGCCGTTTCTTCTTAGCTCCATAAGGTCGTCAAGCGTGGCTTTCGTACCAGGCAGGATGATGATGTCTGCTTTCTCAATGTCGGAAGTGTTATTGGTGTAAAACAGATTCACCCTACTGTCGCGTTCCAAGGTGCTGAAGTCGGTGAAGTTAGATATATGCCGAAGCAGCACCACGGCAATGTTTACCTTTCCTTCGGTAGCCGAATGCGACTTCTGCAATAGTTCCATACTGTCTTCTTCCTCTATCACGATGTCCTTAAACATAGGCACTACACCGAGCACAGGCACATGACAAATCTCCTCAATCATCCGTTTGCCATCCTCAAAGAGACGGATGTCGCCCCTAAACTTGTTTATTATTATGCCCTTTATACGCCTGCGGTCTTCGGGAGTTTGTAGCATTATGCTACCGTAACATGATGCAAACACGCCCCCTCTGTCTATGTCTGCCACGAGGATAACATCGGCATTGGCATGCCTTGCCATAGGCATATTAACGAGGTCGGTGTCTCTCAGGTTGATTTCAGATATACTTCCAGCACCCTCCATCACTATTGGGTTGTATAGCAAACTTAGTCTGTCGAAAGCCTCGTTCACGGCTTTTCTGAGTTCCTCTCTACCCTCCTTTCTGAAGTAGTCGTAAGCCGAGCGGTTGCCAATAGGCTTTCCGTTCAGCACCACCTGTGTAGTATGTTCCGAGTTAGGCTTAAGCAGAAGAGGGTTCATGTCGGTAGTACACGCTATTCCTGCTGCCTCTGCCTGCACCGCTTGTGCCCTTCCAATCTCCAGTCCGTCGGGTGTAGCGTATGAGTTGAGTGCCATATTCTGCGCCTTGAATGGTGCAGGACGATAGCCCTCCTGTAGGAAAATCCTGCATAGGGCGGTGGCTATGATGCTCTTGCCAACATCGCTTCCAGTGCCAGCAAGCATTATGGGATGTAATATGTCGTTGTTCATCGTTATATTATATATAAGGTGGGGTATGAAAACCACCATAAAAAACTTTCAAACCAAGGCTAATCTATATCATTATCCATCAAGGAATCGAAGAAGCGAAACCCTTGTTCTGCCCAATACCAATGGGTGTAGCCCGCCACAACGTTCTTGTATCTGTATATCGGAGTAGCCACTTTCGTTCCCTTGGCAGAGGTCTGTATGCAAAGCCTCTTTATGTTGGGAGCATCGCAGTCTATTACATCAGAATAATGAAACTCATGTCCCTTTATCGTTTCTCCGTCGGGGAGCACTGCTTTCCTATATCCAAGGTGCAATCGGGCATTACTCATCGTAGCCTTAAAGGGTAACACGCCGCACATGGGAGTGCCGTCAATCTCGTTGCATAGATACATAAATCCGCCACACTCAGCATAAACCCGTCCTCCGTTTTCTGCATATTCTCTGATATTGTTCATCATGCTGGCGTTGCAGGAAATCTCTTTCAGAAAGAGCTCAGGGTATCCGCCAGGCAGATAGAGCAGGTCGCAATCCAGCGGGATATTATCGTGTAAGGGCGAGAAGAAACCAACGTTGCCCATGCTGCGCAGTGCGTCGATGTTTGCTCGGTAAACGAAGTTGAAGGCTTCATCGTATGCGGTAAGTATTCTCATATATATAGTTTCGAGTTGTAAAGTGGGTTCTTATGATGTATTAAGATAGTGCTGACAGGCTGTAAAGTGGGTACTTATAGAGCCAAAATCTTATCGATGTCTACATGGCTCTCTACCTCTTGTGCAGCCAGATGGATAAGGCTTTCCATGTTCTGCTTCTCACTTATGGTAAGTCCGAGATGCCTGCCAGGGATGTTCAGAGCAGGGTTCTTTTTCACGTATCCCAGACATTCCACATGGGCATCACGGCACGCTTGCTCGAGAAAGGCGTAATGATTTTCCGACGCAACCATATTGAAAACCACTCCAGCAATATTCACGCTCTTGTTGAAGTTCTTAAATCCGTAGATGAGAGGTGCCACACTGTAAGCCGCCGACTTAGCATTAACCACAAGAATGGCGGGTATGTTCAGTATGCGAGCAATGTCGGCACTACTGCCATGCCATGAGTCGAAGCCGTCGTACATACCCATTACGCCCTCCACAATTCTCATGTCGGCATCCGCACCATATCGGCAGAAGAGGCCTTTTATATGCTCTTCCGACGACATAAACGAGTCGAGGTTCACGCTCTCCCTATTTGCTGCCAGATGATGAAACATCGTGTCGATATAGTCAGGACCACATTTAAAGGGCTGTACGGAGAACTTCCTGTCGTGTAAGGCTCTCAGCAGTCCCATGGTGAAGGTAGTCTTTCCGCAGTTGGAGCTTGTGGCTGTTATGATAAAATCTTTCATTTTCTTCCTCTTGTTTTGGCTTTGGTTAGTAAACGCAGTAGGTATTACATTCAGTCATCGCTATCATCCCTTCTTCTTTTTCAGCAGAACGGTCAGTGCGATAGGTGCTCCGATGAGTGCCGTTACGGAGTTTATCGGCAACGCACCCTCAAAGCCAGGCAACCTTGCAATAAGGTTACAGAGCAATGCCAATGCAGCTCCGCATATAGCGTTGGCAGGGATTAGTATGCGGTGGTCGGAGGTTATGAACAGTTCGCGACAGATATGTGGCACGGCAAGCCCCAGAAACATTATCGGTCCGCAGTAGGCTGTAACGATGGCAGTAAGCACGCCAGCCGACGTTATGATAAGCATACGATAGCGTTTCACGTTGAGTCCGAGGTTCATGGCATACACATCGCCGAGCAGCATAATATTGAGCGGTTTGGCAAGGAGCATCACGAGGGGCAGCATAATGGCGGTTAGCGAAGCAAAAACGTTCACCTGTCCGCCCGTAACACGTGAGAACGAGCCAAGTCCCCACACCACATAAGCCCTGATATCCTCCTCCGTGGCAAAGTATTTTAGCACACCTATTATCGCCGTTGCTATATATCCTATCAGTACACCCGTGATGAGCAATGTGGCATTGCCACGAACACGTTGCGAGAGATACACGATAATAGCCATCACTACCATAGCTCCGCATATCGCAGCCACGGTGATGGCAGAGTTGCCTATTATTCCGAATTGCAGCAAAGCCGTAGAGCCGAATGCTCCGCTCAGCAATACTACGAATGCCACACCCAGACTTGCTGCACTGCTAATGCCAAGGACGGACGGCCCTGCAAGAGGGTTTCTGAATACCGTCTGCATCTCCATACCCGCAACAGACAGTCCTGCACCGCACGCCACGGCGGTGATAGTCTGTGGCAATCTGGTCTGCAAGATGATGTTAGTCCATATCTCGTTCACCGTCTTGTCAGCAGTGGCAAATGGATTGAGGATATTGAACACAGCATCAACGGGGATGTTTACAGAGCCCACGATGAGGTTCGTTATAGCCAATGCAATCGTTATGACGAGTAAGCATATAATTAAACTTGTTTGTCGCATATCAGTTTTATGTTAAGCTCTCCTTCAGGAAATACTTTTCTGCATATTTCGTAGCAGAGAGATGTTATCTTGTCGAAAAACGTCTGTGGCATAAAGCTCCACAGTTCACGTGCCATAGTTATATTATATATAGGTGTAGCATCCAGTCCGAGCCCTTTGGCAATGGTGGCAAGAAACTCCTTGTTCATCGAAACCTTATGGGAATGAGTGTCGAGATGTCCTTCTGCCAGCTTCACAGCCTTGCCAATCATGATGGAGAGCGTAACGCTGGTGAACTGCAACTCACGTGCAGCCTTGAGGGCTTCGCCAATAAAGTTGCCGTAGTGAACACACCTGATGTCGGGCAAACCCATCCTTTTGCGCTCCTCCCTAAGAGCTCTCTCACTTTTCATCCCTGCCACAAGACCAGCCTCATGGTAGCCTATGGCACGAGCCACCTCCAGTTCCCTACGAATACTCTTTATGAAAGCCTCGTTAGACAACGGATGCACGATGCCCGATGTGCCGAGGATACTGATGCCGCCAATTACTCCCACACGAGGGTTAAACGTCTTTTGAGCCAAGGCTTCACCATTCTCCACACTTATAGTAACGTCGACGGAGCAGTCGGTAAGGTGCTTTATCTCGTTAGTAATCATCTGCCTTGGGGTAGGGTTTACGGCAGGTTCGCCCACGGGAATACCCAGTCCAGGGAGCGTAGCCGTGCCTACACCATCTCCTTTCAAGAAGCGTATCACCTGCTGTTCACCGTCCTTTCGCTCATGAACCTGCACGTGCGAGAATATCCTGCACCCTTTTGTAACGTCGGGGTCGTCATTATGGTCTTTCGTAACCACGGCAGTGGCTTTGTCGATGTGTCCGACGGAAATGGAGAGAACCTCACCATCGGGAAGTGCAAAACATATATCCTCGTTAGTGTCGTCATAGAGCAGGGAGAGCAATGCCGCCTTTGTAGCTGCTGTGGCACACGCTCCTGTGGTCAGCCCAGTCTTTAGCGGAAAGAAGTCAGGTACCTCATGCTCGATGGCTCTACGCAGAGAATATTTGCCGCAGGCGTATATCCAGTGGGCAGGCAACTGCGGATGACGCACCACGAAGACCTTGATACCACTCTCCAAGGCAGCCTCCACCTTAGCGTCAAAACCACCAGAGTCGCCACTCTCCTTCGTTATTATAGCATCGCATCCTATGCTCTGCATAAGTGCAGCTTCCTCCTCCTTAGATGGCAGAGAGTTCTGCTCGTTGTAGAACACTAAGTTCTTTGTGTCGAAACCATATTCTTCGGCTTTGCGTATGCTCTCCTCGCGCTTCAGAATACGGAATACGGTGTCGTGGCATGTCCAATATGGCTTTAGCTTACCTATGGTGTTAGCACCGCTCAGAGCAAGCAACCTCGTTATGTTAGCCTCTTCCAACTTATCCAAAGCATCGTTAAAGTCGGTGCAATAAGTTATACCTTCTTTCCTCTCAGAGAAGTTTCGCTGAAGTCTAATCACGGGCAACTGACACGTGTTGGCACATTCCTTTATTGCTTGATGTAGGTTTATGGCGAAAGGGTGGGCGGCATTAATGATGCAGCGGATGTGGTGTTCTTGGCAGAAAGAGTGCATCTCGCTTGCCGTCATGCCACCAGAAAGGCGCACGCCGTGGTGCAGGGTAACATCCTGTAAGTTACCCTTTGTGGAATAAAAGAATTCCTTTCCTGCATCATCGCATACCGTGGCAGCGATGCGTCCCTCCGTAGTTCCGCCAAAAACGAGTATCATTCTTTTCCCTTTCTGAATAGATGAGTGAAGTGAGAGTCATAGAGTTTGCTCAGTCCATGACGGTTGTCGATAGCCTCTCCCACAACAATCATTGTGGTAAGCGTTAGGTTGTTGCTCTTCAAGATATGGGCAAGGTCTTTGAGTTGTCCACGATAGATGCGCTGATCTTTCCACGTTAGCTTGTAGCAGGCTGCTACAGGCGTTTCGGGAGGATAGCCCCCTTCGAGGAGTTGGTTCATCACCTCGTCAACGATACTTGCACTTAGGAAGATGCACATCGTAGACTGATGCTGCGCAAGGAGATGAAGTTTCTCTTTGTCAGGCATAGGCGTTCTGCCTTCGCCACGGGTCAATATTATCGTCTGACACCGTTCGGGGATAGTGAACTGACTCTTTAGCTCTGCCGCAGCAGCAAGGAAACTGCTTATTCCAGGCGTGATATGATAGTCCATATCGTATTTATCGAAGAATGCCATCTGCTCTTGTATCGCCCCGTAGATGCATGGATCGCCAGTGTGAAGTCGTACCACGAGCTTACCTTTGTCGTAGAATTCTTTCATAAGAAGAAACTGATCTTCAAGGGCTAAGTCGGCAGATGAGCGCACGGTAGCTCCCTGTTTAGCACAGAAAGTTAGTTCGCGAGGAACCAAGCTCCCTGCATATAAGATAAGGTCAGCCTGCTCCAAGAACTTCCTTCCCCTTACGCTAACCAAGTCTGGATCGCCAGGTCCTGCCCCCACAATCTCTATATGACCATGCTTCTTCTCATGGCTGCAGGCATCCTTTCTGTCGTCTGCCAATGCCCATGTGTAGTATGATGGGTGGTCGCAGGATATTACTTTCCCCTTCTGCTTCTCCACTTCAAGACTCTCGCTCTTACCACTCGCCATAGCGGAAGCCTCTGCCACGCCGTAGCAACCCGTAACCTCCTTAACCTTATCAGAGGGATTAGGCACCTTGATGTCGGCAAGTTCATGGGCTGCATAGATAACGGTCTTTGCATGAGGAAGCAGGTTTTGAAGCTCCTTGAGCAGAGGCTCGTTCTTCTTCAGTTCTATCGTATTAATGGTGGCAATGCTATCTTCCGAGAAACCTTTCCGCCTTATCTCATCGATAATCTGTGGTGCTGCCTCAATGGGAGTATTACTCTGACAACCGATACCGAGGTGGAGACACATCGGACAGTATTGTATAAAGCATAGCTGCGGTGTATTGAAAATATGCGTATCAATATATCTTGGAGATACAAGAATTAGGAGTTTGTATTTGTCTTTCTCATTAAGAAAGTCCTCATAACTATGGAACAGCGTGGCGTGCGGTGGACAGGTAGTTTCAAGAAACTCCGTACCTTCGTCCTTCGTCTCTATGACAACAGCCGTGGGTTCACCATTCACAAATGATGAAATGCAGCAGTTCATATACTTGTCAGTGTATGTCTTCTGTATCCATCCATAGTCGTTGGCGATGGTGTCGAGAGCCCAAAGCCCCGTGTTGTCGCTTTGTGTAGTAATCACAGCCTGCGCATTGATGGCCTGCGCAATAATCTTTGCCAGTTTGTTAGCACCGCCCACATGACCGCTAAGCACGGGGATGGCATATTTCCCAGTAGAGTCTACACATACCACGGCAGGGTCGGTGTGCTTGTCAATGGCAAGGGGCAATATCTTTCGGACACAGATACCGAGAGCTCCGACGAAGACAATGGCTTCGCCATCAAACTGCAAATTGGCAGCTTTAAGTCTCTTGACGAGTCTGTTTCCCGCTTCGTTTATAGTCTTGTATATAATCATATCATTTTGTTTAAGGCGTGTTTCGTAATCTCACGCTATCTTTAATATCCTCAAAGGCAATGTATAAAAACTCGCCTTAATAGCTGTTGCCACTTGGCGTATCAGCTTTCGTGGCTCGTAGAATGGTGATTGGGTTGTTGTCGTCCGACTTTATAGTATGCACCATTTCTACCTCCATTCTCATTTCTTTTGCTATTGTGCAGAACTCCTCCTTACTCTTTTCACTTACAGAGTTGAACACGATGCATCCGTTAGGTATCAACACCGAATATGCTTTCTGTATAATCTCTCTCATCTTTCCACCATATCCGCCAATAAAAACTGCGTCGGGGGCAGGGTAGGGAGTGATGTCGAGCTTTGTGAAGTCGGCAATGGCATATTCTATTCCTGGTGCATGATGCTTCTGGGAGTTAAGCTCCATTAGTTGCTTGCCCTCCTCTCTTATTTCAAAAGCCGTAATGTGGAGATGTGGAAAAGCCAGCCTTGCTTCAATGCTTATGCTACCTGTGCAGAAGCCTATGTCCCACATAGAGCACCTCTCGTGAAGGTTCAACGCACTGATAGTGGCTAGTCTGACAGGCATCTTCGTTATCATCTTCTCCCTACCGTTAAGGAGGTAAAACTCCGTGTCGGGTATGCCGAGTCTTTTGCGTCTTACCGTTTGTTGTTGCAGGATGATACAGTTGGGGATAGAATATTCACGGCTTTCGTCGTAGAGACCAATCCTCTCCTTACTCTCGTTGCCAAGGTTTTCGCCCACTGTCATCGTGTAATTGTCATAGCCATAATGTATCATTCTTTGCCAAATGGCATGGGGCGTATGCCGTCTGTCGGTAAGACAGCCAATGAGAGGTTCACCGTTGATAAGAGCTTCATCAAACTTATCCCATGGTCTGCCCGTAAGCGACACGGCGTGCATATCCTGATAAGGCAAGCACATCTTATGGGCAAGCATCTGCAGGGAGTTGAAAGAGGGGTACACTTGTATGTCTGTCGTAGGAAAAACTCTCTTCAGCGTGCCTGCCAATCCGTAGAACAAGGGGTCGCCAGAAGCGAAGATAATAATCTCGTCGTGCTTTTCATATTCTTTGTAAACATCGGTAAGAGGCACGGTAACGTTTATCCATACAGCGTCTTTCGGCAATATCTCCTTCACGATATCATGGTGGCGGATGCCTCCAGAGAATATTTTGCCTTGCGCTATAATATCTATAACGTCAGGCGAAAACCATTGCCGTTGAGAGTCAGACAATCCTATTATCGTGCATCTATACATCTCTTCCTGGTTTAAGTTGTTGGGCATCATCGTAGGTAAGTACGCTATTTACGAGCGTAGCAGCAAGGTTGCTACCGCCTTTCCTACCTTCAATGATTATTTTAGGTATGTCAGACAATGTCTTAGCAGCGTGTTTACTCTCCTCTACATGCACAAATCCCACAGGTGCACCAATGATGCCAGCAGGCTTACATGCACCTTTCCTTACGAGCGAACATAGCTCAAGCAGAGCCGTAGGTGCATTGCCGAAGGCATAGAGAGCATTAGGATGCTCCTCTGCAGCTATTCTCATACCTGCCTGTGAACGAGTGATGTTTTTCTGCTTTGCCATTTCTGCCACACGAGGGTCGTTGATATAGCACACCACCTCAATGCCTAATCGTTGCAAAGCTCCCTTTCTTATTCCTGAAGCCACCATAGATACGTCGGTAACGATAGTGGTCAACTCGCCTGAAACTATCTTATTGTATATCTTTTCTGTAGCCTTGTCGTCCATCCATAGTAGCTTCTCCATATCGAAATCGGCAGTGGTATGTACGGCATGGAGCATACTCCATAGCTTCCATGTGGGGATATTGGGGTTGGCAAGTTCCTTTCTTATCGTTTCAAACGACTTTATCATGATGCTTTGCCCTACATTGCAGCCGTCGGAATCGTTAGCGTTTTCTCTGTAATATCCGCGTGGCGTGATGAATTTGTCATTCCATAGGAACGACTGACTGTTACCAATGATGACCACGGTGAACATATCTATGTCTTCGGGATTGAAGTCTTTCAACGTGGTTGTCGTAATCTGCTGTTCCTCTCTGCCTGCCTGTCTTACGTAGCCCACGGCATTATCGCCACTCCTATGCTTTAGGAATATCTCCTTCAATCTGTGCAGTTGCCAGTATCTGCCGTTACTCTTGGGATTGTAAATGGCAGTAACGAAGTCAGCCTCAGCAGCCGCCGTAATACGTTTTTCTATGAGTTTCCAAGGCGTCATGAGGTCGCTGAGCGATATTACGCAGAAGTCGTGTCCCATAGGAGCACCAAGTAGCGATGCCGCTTTCTGGAATGCGCTTATTCCAGGTATGGATATAATCTCTACATCGGAGTTGCGCTCCTTCTTCATTTCATATATCAGGGGTGCCATGCCATAGATTCCTGCATCACCACTTGATATTACGCATACGGTCTTTCCCTGCTCTGCATATTGGAAAGCCATCTCTGCCCTTTGTCTTTCTTTCTTCATGCCTGTGTCAACACATTCTGTGCCTTCGGTGATGTAGGGCATGATAAACTGGAAGTAGTATTTATATCCTACCACGATGTCGCTTTCCCTTACGGCATCTATAAGTGCGGGGGTGATATCTTCTTTAGAGCCTGGTCCTATGCCAGCAACGTATATTCTCATATATTGATTTATTGTTGTGCGTGTAGTTTATCTTTAATAAAATAGATATTGTCTTTATTCAAAAATCTATTATCATAATGCAATGATAATGCAAACGAGTACAATGAAAATGTATTTTCAAATTGTCGAGTGCAGCTTATCTTATCTAAAGATAATGCAAAGGTAAGCAATTTATTTAATCAACTTATAGTATTTGGGTGTATAATGCGGAAGAAGCTCTGGGTGGAAAGCCTTAACAAAGTCGGCAAGCATGAAATGCGGTTGTACACCTGCCAACTCGCGATATGGCAACATACTGAGGTCGCAATACACAATCTTACCATTTTTATAGGCGTCCAGCGTACTATATCTCTCGTCTTCAGCAGCCAGAGTCTGTAATGAGAAGCGTCCTCCCCACGAACCATCCATCTGCCAGAAGTCGGCATGTACGGCTTTAGCGTATACCGTTTCAAAGTCGAGAGCTACGCCTCCCGATTCCTTATTGTCTTTCATTATGTAGTCCACACCAGCATCTTTGAATATCTGTGCCATATAACTCTTTCCTCCCACGATATACCAGCCGTCTCGGAGTTGCCTTCCGTTAATCACGGTAGGAAGTTTTTTACCACTCGACTTGTATTTCTTTTCCACTTCGCTCTTAAGGGTGAGGTATTTGTTCTCTATGTCTGCAAACACGGCATTGGCACGTCTTGTCTCTCCCGTGAGTATTCCGATAAGTTTTATCCATTCAGCTTGTCCCAACGGATTCGTCTCTTTATATCCATGGTGGGGTATAAGTGGAATACCATTGTTCTTGAGTGCGTCGAAACCACCGTATTTACTTGCGCTGACAAGGATATAGTCGGGCTTAGCAGCCATTACGGCTTCGATGTCGAAGTTTCCCTCTTTTCCTATCAGCACCGTCTTTCCGCTTTCAATCTGTTCCTTTGTCTGAAGCGAGAAGATGTGTCTTAGAGAGTTGATACCCACAATCTTGTCTTCCAGTTCGAGTACCTCAAAGTTTCCCAGTTGCAAAGCTGTTGTGCATATAAAGCGTGAAGAAGGTTTCGTGATGATAAACGTTTGCGGTTTGCTTTGCTTAGCTGCAGGATCGGGATTAGTAATCGTAACGTGTATGCCGTCGTTGCGATAGTCCACTTTAAGTCCCTTTGCATACTTTATTTTTATAGTGTCGCTGTAGTTGTTTACATGGTTCAGAATAGAGTCCTGGTCATGGTAAAGCTGGTCGGAAATCAGCTCGCTCTTGCTGTCTTGCTGTGTGGCGCAAGAGTAAACTAATAGCATGGAAACAGCTGCAAGGGATGCGTATTTGAACTTTGCTATAGATAATAATGTATTCTTCATATCTTGTTTGTTATATAAACGGCAAATGGGCGCACTGAAATCTTTAGCGATTTCAGTGCTCCCATATATTTAGGCGTGTTCTAAAAATTCCACGCATTATTAAATTCTATTTTGATGGATATACTCTTTGTGTCTTTTTT
>CAVKAH010000033.1:0-17073 GCA_963654095.1 Oscillospiraceae bacterium | reverse complement strand
ATATCTACCGGCATCTCTTGGATGAGGGCGTGGGGATGCGACAGGTACTCGACTTTTACGCCCTGCTGCATGCTTATCACCAAGAAGTGAGCAATCGGTCGGAGTTGATAGACAAGGAGTTGCTGATGAAACATATCGTAGCTTGCGGGATGAAACGTTTTGCTTCCGCCTTGATGTTTGTACTCCAAAAGATGTTGGGCATGGGCGATGACGAACTGTTGTGCGAAGCTTCCGAAAAACATGGAAAGTTTCTCTTGACCGAGATGATGATGGCTGGCAATTTCGGACACTATGATGAAAGGATGAAAATATTGGAGGTGAAAAAAGGCAAACTGTCGTATCAGTTGCAAAAGGCGCAACGGCGGTTTAAGCGAAACCTTAGGTTCTTGACAAGTTATCCTGAGGAAGTGGTGTTTGAACCTATGGCGAGGGTGGAACACTTCGTATGGAGGAAATTCAAATTGTATAGATTCTGTAAGTTAAGTACCCACTTCTCGTACAAAAAAGTATATAGGTATCTTAAGGCTACATGAGTTTGCATAAGGCTTATCACAACATAATAAGAAAATCATAAACATAAAATTATATAAACAAATGACAATCAAAGATTTAACACCGCAAATTACCCCCCCCAGACGGGTGGCAATGCTCCGCAAGGAGGAACTAAAAGAATAGAGTATATCGATGCAATGCGTGGGTTCACCATTCTAACGGTAGTATATGTACATGTTTGGAACTTCTGTTTTGGAAACGATTTTGGTAAAATAAGTCCTCCTTTTCTTTTCATAGATCTGATACAACAGTTCTTTATGCCACTCTTCTTCTTCATCAGTGGCTTAGTGTTGTATAGTACAAAGAGAACATGGAGCTTAACTGAGATTGTACAATTCTTCAAGAAGAAGATACCCGTACAACTGCTATTTCCTGCGGCATGTATGGTTGTATGTATGCTAATGACACACAGACACGGCATTGTTGAATGTATATATGATCATTCTTGGTGTGGCTATTGGTTCACATTTGTATTGTTAGAGTTTTTTGTGGTGTACATCGTACTGCAA
Organism: Oscillospiraceae bacterium; assembly: GCA_963654095.1. Classification (GTDB taxonomy): domain Bacteria; phylum Bacteroidota; class Bacteroidia; order Bacteroidales; family Bacteroidaceae; genus Prevotella. Next base: position 16,012 of record CAVKAH010000033.1, on the reverse strand, counting down.
CTGCTGCTGCGTCCCATTCGTCATCACTGGTCAGCTGATGTTATCCAACTCGTAGTGGCATTTGTAATATATCTCGTTGTAATATATCTGTTTCGTCATCACAATCAGGAGCTTATGCAAGGAACTTTACTGTCGCTCTTCTCTGTGGAAAAATTCGGTTTCTTTATGTATTTCGTGATAGGAACGCTTGTGCGCAAGCACTTTGTGAAGTTTGAGCGAGTATTAGATAGCAACGTTTTTATCCTGCTCTGCTTTGTCGTTCTTCTGTCGCTTAATATGATACATTCAAGAATTCCATTTTCTGCTCTCGCTGTGGGCTTCACAAGTGTTATGATAGTATTCATTTTCTTCAGACGTTATCAGCAAAGCTTTATGTCAAACAGACGTTTGGGCTCAGTGATGCAGTATGTGGGAAGAAGAACTCTGGATATCTATCTGCTCCATTATTTCTTTATATTTACCAACGACTTGACGACTTTGAATACTATCATAAAAGGCTCACCAGTTTTAGGGTTCTGTTGTTCGTTGGTATTTGCGATCGTAGTGATATGCTTGTGTTTATTAGTCTCCAATGTGCTTCGGATTAGTCCTTTTATATCGAAGTATTGCTTTGGAGTAAAGTAAAAAAAGAGAATAAAAATAATAGGTAAGCTTCGGCTAAACCATACATAGATTTGCACTTGTTTGTTGAGCTCACATGTTTCGTTATGACTCCTGAAGATTAACATTGAAAGGTAAATGTTTGGCAATTCGGGAATTTCGTCGTATCTTCGCATAAAATACGATAAAAGTAATATGGAACAAGACAATAAACTATTTCAAGAAGTAAACGAGGGTTACACCATGCTTGAGGCAATTAATGAGGCGAAACGTTGCCTGAATTGCAAGATACCGCAATGCAAGAAGGGATGCCCTATAAGTCATGATATCCCAAATTGGATACACGAGTTGTCGATGGGAAACCTTGGCAATGCCATGAATATAATCAACAATAAGAGTAACCTTCCTGCAGTGTGTGGACGTGTTTGCCCTCATGAGAAACAATGTGAAGGACATTGTGTACTGAACAAGAAAGGACAGGGCATACGTGTGGGTAAGCTGGAACGCTTTATTGCCGATTTTGATGGTAATATGGCACTCATTCGTGATAAACTACTCCCTAAGACAAGAGGTAAGGTTGCCGTCATAGGCTCAGGTCCTGCCGGACTTACCATTGCTGGCGATTTGGCTCGTCAAGGGTTTAATGTGGAAATCTTTGATATGGAGCCAGAACCAGGAGGTGTACTTATGTTTGGTATCCCAGAATACCGTTTGCCAAAGGAAATAGTACGCCGAGAGATAAAGAAGATAGAGGAGCTTGGCGTAATATTCCATTGCAACACCACGGTGGGAAAGGACAATCTTACCATCGACAAACTATTCGAGATGGACTTCGATGCCATATTTATAGGAACGGGAACAGGCAAACCAAAGAAGCTGGATATTCCGGGAAGCGACCTAAAAGGTGTTCGACAGGCAATATGGTTCTTGCGCCGTGTCAGTCTGTATAACGAAGGCAACCTAAGTCGCGATGAGGTTGTAGTTCATGAAGGTAATCGTGTATATGTGATAGGTTGCGGAAACACTGCTATGGATGCTGCAAGAACGGCAGTGCGTATGGGAGCAAGTCATGTGGAAGTGATATACCACCGTACGATAAACGAAATGAGTGCGTTGCGCTCAGAATATGATGAGGCTGTAGCAGAAGGTGTTAAGTTCAGTTGGGAGTCGAGCATCGTGAATATTCTCGACGACAACGGAACGCTAAAGGAAGTAGTTATAGAGACAAAAGATGGTAAGCAACGTACAGAGAAAGCCGACTTCGTTATCATGGCTGTCGGTTCAGCTCCTGCAAGTCGCATTGTTTCTACAACAACAGGTATTGACGTTGATGATCGTGGATATGTGCTTACTCGTGAGACACCATACGGAATGACAACTCGTAAGGGCGTGTTTGCAGGAGGCGATGTGGTGAACCGACCGTCTACCGTAGTACTTGCTATGCGTGATGCCAAGCAAGTTGCCGAAGGAATAGCACAGTATGTGGATGCCGTGAAACTGCTTGAAGCTATCAATATGGGGGGAGAACTGAAGAAGACAGAATAACTCCGCCACCTTTCTAAAGCTCTATTCTGCAGAGCGATATATATATGATTAGAGGGCATACAGATATTAATTTCTGTGTGCCCTCTAATCATTTAACGAGATTACTCCTTTTTATCGTTCAGCTTCTGCATAATCTGAGCCTCAAGCTCATCACATAGTTCGGGGTTATCTCTTAGCAGAGCTTTACTTGCATCTCGACCTTGTGCCAAACGGCTACCATTGTATGAGAACCATGAGCCACTCTTTTGTATAATACCATATTCAACACCGAGGTCAAGAATTTCGCCAACCTTAGATATACCCTCGCCGAACATAATCTCAAACTCAGCCTTGCGGAAAGGAGGAGCTACCTTGTTCTTCACCACCTTTACGCGAGTCATGTTTCCTATAACTTGGTCGCCGTCTTTTATGGCTGTTACACGACGGATGTCGAGGCGAACGCTGGCATAAAACTTAAGAGCATTACCGCCAGTGGTAGTTTCGGGATTGCCGAACATTACACCAATTTTCTCTCTCAACTGGTTGATGAAGATACAAGTAGTGTTAGTTTTGCTTATGGTAGAGGTGAGCTTTCTCAGAGCCTGACTCATCAGTCGAGCTTGCAGACCCACATTATTGTCTCCCATATCTCCCTCAATCTCCTTCTTCGGTGTTAGGGCAGCCACGGAATCAACCACGAGGATGTCGATGGCAGACGAACGGATTAGCTGGTCTGCAATCTCAAGAGCTTGCTCGCCATTGTCAGGCTGCGAAATCCAGAGGTTGTCGATGTCAACACCAAGTTTCTCTGCATAGAAACGGTCGAAAGCATGCTCTGCATCAATGAAAGCAGCTATTCCGCCAGCTTTCTGACATTCAGCGATGGCATGAATGGCGAGTGTTGTCTTACCACTACTCTCAGGACCATATATCTCAATTATTCTTCCCTTTGGGTAACCACCCACTCCGAGAGCGGCATTTAATGCGATACTTCCCGTCGGGATAACCTCAACATTCTCTATCTTCTCGTCGCCGAGTTTCATTATAGACCCCTTTCCGAAGTCTTTCTCTATCTTAGCCATAGCAGCTTGCAGGGCTTTCAGCTTGCCCTCCTGTGCTGCTGCGTTTTCTTCAGTCTTTGCCATTTCGTTTTATATGATTATATGTTTTCTAAAATATTATAGGTCTTACGGATATTTTATATCAAAAAAATATTACATAATGCAAATATAGTCATTAAATTCGATTATGTGTCATAAAATAACGTATTATTTATTATTACTGTCCGCTAAAACTTAAAACAGCAATAAAATTAAACCTTATTTCCAAAGTATTTTACCAGAAACTCGGATCGATTCTCAAATTTATCATGCTGATTTAGGAGACCTAGGATGGCACAATTGCTACTTTCATAAAATTTTATCATCATAGATAAATTAATATCAAGAAAGATGCCATCCATCCAGCTATGCACAACTGCACGAAACGGTCTCTCATCATCACCTTGGTGGGGCTTCCGCTCTTTACGTCCACGATGGTAATCTGCATATACCGCAGTATCCCAGCAAGCACGAAGATGGTGGTGAGATAGATGTAGTGGGAGTCAAACTGCCGCATCACTTCTTCCGACACCGTATACATCACGTATGCCACCAGCATAACAGCACTGACGATTGTCAAGGCTTGATTCATAAAATCGAGGTTGTAGCGGTTCACGTTCTTACGAGGTAGCACGCCAGTCTCCTGATAGAGCACCACATCGTCCCTACGTTTGGCGAATGCCAAGAACAAGGCGAGCAGAAATGTCATCAACACAATCCAGTGAGAAAGTGCTATATCGTTGACCACGCCACCCAAAATAACACGAAGCACGAAACCGATAGCAATGATAAAGACATCCACTAAGGCTATTTGTTTCAACTTCATGCAATAGGCGATGTTCATTACATAATAAAAGCATATCACACCTATCACCGCCATTCCTGTAGCACCCAACGTCCAATAGGCAAGTCCGAGGGACAACAGGAACATCACCGCCATCAGTGCGTAAGCCTGCGGTATGCTCACGTCCCCCGACGCTATCGGTCGCTTGCATTTCTTGGGATGCCGACGGTCTGCCTCAACATCATAGATATCGTTAAAACAATAGATACTACTTGCCGCAAAACAATAACAGAAGAACGCCACTACGGCATTGAGGAGCATAGGTACATTCGTCAGGTCGCCATGGAAGAACAATGGCAAGAAGATAAAAGTGTTCTTTACCCATTGGTGAGGTCTCAATAGCAGAAACAAGACTTTCAGTTTATTCATGGCAATTCTTGTTTAAGTACAATAATCTTGCCTCGGCCTTGTCTGTATAGATTACAGCATCATAATGCTTGCTTTTTTCCTTGGTGATGGAATCAAGGCATTCCTGCGTTGGATTGACGATGGTCTCTCCCGTATTCCTCAGGGGCCAGTCGTAACGGTTGTAAAATCTCAAGGCATAACCATGGACAAACATATCCTCATACGGAATTACAAATGCGGAATAACGCTTGAATGTATATCGCGAAATAAAATAAATACTCTTTGGCTTCTTGCCGTCCAAAACCTTAATAACATTTTGCGATACAGGGATGAACAACTTGCTGGACTTCAACATCCAGTAGTAATGATGAGTATCTACCAACAACGATGTGACAATGAAAAGCGCAAAAGACCCTTTCAGCAACTTCTCGTTGACGGCAGTACTTTGTATGAGCTTGCCTATCAGCAGAGCTACTATGCCCAAGCTCGCATAGGCATGCATCGGACCGAAATGGGTTGCCAAGTGGGGAGCGGCACAGATTAAGATGCACAATGTAAAGCATAGGATGCTCTTTCGCTCATCACGTACTTTCGCCGTACATCTCATCAATACCCAAACAAAAGGCAGAGAGGCTAGCAACGACAAGGAAGCAACGAGGATATTCCTGCAATTCTCAGGTATGATGGCGATAGGGTCTATCGCAGTGAAAGTGGATGCTAGAAAAGATCCTATGTCCACGATTTTCTTCTTGATAGAGAAAGCATAAGGCGAACTCTCATCTCCCAAGGCTGAAAGAGCAGAGTCATGAACGGTGAGCAGTACACGCATGATGAAGTAGACCACAACACAAAGCACTCCTGCCACAGAATACTGGATATACTTCTTTTTATCAAACCTATTGAAGCCGAAGGCCAATAATGGCGGAACGATAAACCAAGCCAGCCCATTCTCTTTCGAGAAAGTGGCGAACAATGCAAACAGCAGCCACCAATACTTCTTGGCACCCTCCGCAGACAGGAATATGTACAAAGCGAACAATCCCCATGTCGAGGAATAGGTCTGGTTCATGGAGTCGCAACCAAGCAATGCTCCCAACATTGCTGGGGACAGCAAGAAGAATGTCATTGCTATCCATTTCGCTGATTTACTGAAGTTTAGCCTACTGCCAATTTTCCATACCAAAATACCCCCCCACAATGACCACAATAGTTGGCGATATGATTCAGTGAGGGAAACATGCCAGTGTTCTGATTAAGCAAAGTGCCGAACAAGGCATCCCAGGGTCTCCAAAACGCTCCGTTGGGAAGCATTCTCTGCCACCAGCTCCCACTTACATAAGGGGCAGTGAGATAGCCCCAATCGTCATTGGTAGGCCACAAAAGCAGAAGGAACACCAAGCCTATCATCCATACGATGCTTACTGAAGCCCAAAATTTTGTTCTATTCATTATTATATTTTTTTGTAAATTTGTAAATTCCGAAAATTATCATTTACCAGATATTCCAAGGATCAGAGTGATAAACACCCTGATCCGTTTTAACGATAAAATATCACAGCTTTTCTACATGTTCCCTATTTCATCTCCACGGCGTTGCCAATACATCCGTTAGGCATCTGTATATGGACGAGGTTACATATCGTTGCAGCGATGTCGGTGATATAAGTAGGATGATTTGTCTTTCCTTGTTTTACTCCCCATCCCATCATGAGGAACGGTATGTGGGCATCATATGGATTCCATAGTCCGTGTGTGGTGCCAGCATCAATCTTATCACCGTAAATCTCATACCATCCTGGTTGCATGATAAGCTGTATGTCTCCGTTGCGCTTACGGCAATAGCCGTTTATCATCTTTTCCTTAATAGCAGAAGGTACAGTGGCAGTTGACACTCTGTCCATGTTTACAGCGTATGCCACATACTCTTTGTTTTGGAAATATTCTATTATATCATTCTTTACTATACGCAGTTTCAGTTCAGCCTTTGCTATAGCGTCATGGTCGAGCACCACGCTGTACGTCATGATATATCGTACAAGGTCTACATTCTTGTTATATTTCTGTTTCAGATAAGCATTAAGCTCCTTTACTTCCTTATTATAGAAGAACCCACCAGCAGGGATGCCGTGCTCCTGATTCATAAGGATGTTGTTAGCCGCACCGTGGTCAGCACTTAGAAATACAAGATATTGTCCCTTTCCGATAGTATTGTCGAGATACGTGAAGAAGTCTGCCAATCGTTTGTCAAGGTCAACAAACTGATCTTGTATGAGTTGGCAATGAGTGCCGTACTTATGTCCTATTTTGTCGGTAGACGAGAAGCTGATGCATATCATATCCGTTTCGCCCTGTTGTCCGAGCTTCTCGTTGTTGATAACGTTCTTAGCCATCTCAATCGTTACCTCGTTACCTATTGGAGAATAGTTAATTTGTTCTTCGGTATATTTGCTTATTGTTTTGTTGTATTTCTCTACCCATGCTGGAAGCTGTTTCATATAGTAAGTACTTGAAACAAACTTGCTCTGCTTGCCGTCAATCCAATATGCTGCATCAGCTGCATGACCTGCAGGTAGGATGGAAGCACGATCTTTTATTGCCACACCGAACACTCTTGACTTAAAGTTCGTAGCAACCTTCAGTTCATCACCTATGGTCGTAGTGAGCAAGTTACGTGGCGACATCTGTCCCGCTCTGCTCTTTGTTCCCACACCAGCCACGGTGGTGTCTGTGGTGCAGTATGTAGGCTTACCGTTAAGAAGGAAGTTATTGCCTTGTATACCATGTATAGACGGCACGCTACCTGTATATATAGATGTATGTCCTACTGCCGTGATGGCAGGGATATAATTAATCATAGTGTTCTCGCAGTCGTAGCCTTCGTTCATCATTCGCTTAAATCCGCCCTCTCCGTATAGATCATAGAAGCGGTGGAGATAGTCCCAGCGCATTTGGTCAACGGCGATGCCGACAATAAGTTTAGGACGACTTTGTGCAAAAGCACTAATTGTCGCCATGATAAGAATAGCTGAAAAAAATAGTTTCTTCATAATTTTGTTTATTGTTTTTTGATGTTATTTCTTGTTATTAGTATCATTATCTTGTCAACGAGAATTTCAGACTCAGTCCGAAGTCTTGCGTCGTAGTAGGATAACTACTACTTGACAACAATGGAGTATTGGTCTGACGGTCGTAATAGAAGCTCATAGTGAGGAGCTTCGACAATGTGTAGTCAGCAGCAAGCGACAGTTTGAACGCCGAGTTACCGCTACTTGCCGTACTTGTCATAGAGGCAATGTCTCTACAAATGGCAGCTTGCTTCCTGTACGACAGGTCGAGGCGCAGGTTGAGGTCGGTATTGAAACCGTTTCTGTTGTTCTTGTTGCTGTTCGTATTACTATTTTTACTATTGTCTTCTTTACTCTTGTTCTTAGAGTTCTTTACTTTTCTCGACTTGTTACCGTTGCCAAGAAGACCGAAGAAGTCGAAGTTGTTGATCTTATAACCCATACCTATAACCCAGTCGTTGCTCGACGATTCGTTAAGTTGCACACTCGTCATGCTCAAGCTGAGTACACGTGTCTTGCGATATTCAAGCTTTGCGGTGAGATTATTCTGGAATGTCATGTCAATTCCGAGTAATGGCGAGAACGACTCATTGATACTTACAGTAGATACATTGAACATACTACTTGGCGTTGGGTTGCCAGTTGTGGCATCAGTTACGAAGCCCAAACCGTTCATATATTCCTGATATGTGCTGAATGAACTGTATGATCCAACGGCATATACACTCTTGTAAGCATGGTTGATGTTGAAGCTCTTGAACACGTCGCGGAACCATGGCAGTCTTCCAAGTCCACTATATCTCAAGCTCCAGTTAGGCAACAGCCTTGAAAGGGTAGGGAAGAGTTCGAGCGAACTACCACCCATGCTAGTGTATGTAGATAGGAAAGCTGGTATCATAACATCAGCACTGTATTTGCTAACCGTACCATTTTCAGGGTTGAAGGTCTCTCCAGCGTGTGTCGTTCCTGTAGGATAAACCGCTCCAGAATACTGATTTTCTACTTTCTGGCGGAAGCCTTCAAGAGAGTTGCAGAACTTCTCAAACGACTTTGAGAAGTATCCGTTGTTGGCATTACCCATACTTTCAAATGCGCTTCCAAGACTTATAGTCGTCATCGTGAACGTACCGCTCTGTGTGGTAGGCATACCTTGATACATATACTGTACGCTCTTTGCCGTAGTTTGTGTACGACTTGCGTTGAGGTCAATCTTCAAGTCCTTCAAAGGTTCAACGGTCATGCGCAGTTGCAAGTCCTCCGTCTTGCTTGATGTGGCTGGTGTCGCTATGCTGTCAGCCATAAGGAGCCAGCCTCGTTCTGCACTCTTCTTAACATAAGAGTCGTCAACGAAGCCAAAGGCAAAGCCGAGTCCAGGGGACATAATGTCGCCCCTCTTCTGTCCAAACACATTCCCTACTTCTGGCAAGAAACCAGGCAATGATAGTCCGTACTGGTTGCGATAAGAGATATTGATATTGCGCACCGCCATCAGTCCACGGGCAATCACCTGAGCAGTCTTATACCAACTCTGGTTGTCTAATGGTTCTTTCGGTGTTACGAGTAGCTTTATGGTTGTCGCGCTATCCACATTCGATTTTATCTTAATCTTGTTATCATCGATAGTCTTGTATTTTAGCTTGAACATCTTGCCGTCCTTAGTCTTGGCAGAGACTATCAAACGTTTGCTCTTCTTGCCGTGAGATATTACGATAGATGTATCAGGCATAAGTTTTATTTCCTTCTCAAACGATTTCTTGTTCTTAGGTAGCTTAATGTCTTCCTTAGCATCCTTCTTCTTTACCGTATTTTTTGCTTGAGCGTTCTTCTTGTTTGCCGACCTCGAATTATTAGTTCTCTTGTTAAACCTATCATTGGTTTTCTTTAGGAATGGTACGTGGTTGTACAGTTTTTCAAGGTTGAAAGCACCATTAACGTTGAGTGTGCGGTTGTTTGAAATCACATTTCCCAACGACTGTCCATCCTCCTGCTCTGTGCCTCGAGTCCAATTATAGGTGGCGTTATAGTTAGCATCGGCATTAATCCAGTCGAAGATAGGGATGAGGTTTAGCGGTGCTTGATAAGATGCAGTGAACGTCTGGTTATAATCGAGCGGTCTGCCGAAGTGCTTTATACTTGTCCATACCGAATCCTTCCAAGCAGTATATTGATCAGGATAGAGGTCTTTATTAACTGGAGTGTACGGCTCTTCTATCTCGGCATGAGTAGCACTATTGAAACTCATGTGTAGGTTCTTTGTCAAGTCCCAACGGATAGAGAATTCACGGTTCCATAGGAATTGCTCGCTGAAGGTTAGCGGCAGCTCACTGTTCTCGGTGCTCTCCATGTCTCGTTCTTGCAGCTCGTAGTAGTTGCGCTGCATATCCGTGTTGAACGAAAGGTTCTGTGGCAGCCAGTTAAGTCCGAATCTCTTGAGGATATCATACCATTTACTCTTACTCTTGATTTTCTTGAAAGGTTCGAAAGCCTTATATACAGGAGTGTAACTATAGTTTATAGAACCTCGCCAGTTGTCTTCGTTCTCATACACCGTGGTCTCGCCGCTTGTGTGGCGATGGCTGTGGCTATAGCTAAACGTAAAGTTGGCAGGGTCGTAAGGCATAGGATGCTTCTTCGTGGCGATACCAACTTTCATGTTCGACAATGAGAAGTTCGTGTTCTTAGTCTTAGTTATAGCGATGCTTTCTATAGAGTCGCGCTCATGTGCATCCATAGCATCGAGGGCGTCGTCGAGCTTCATATCCGTGTCGAGAGGGTTGTATTTTGGTCTTGTCTCCTCTTGTGTTACGGAATAATAAAGTGGTATAGAAACCTTAGCCTTGCTGGGGAAGAACTTGCCAAGTTCAAGGTTCGTCGTAACGCTATATGTCTTGTAGTCGTCCTGAGCACGCTGCGACACGCCGTCTTCCAATCCTCCGAAGCCTTCAGACACGTATTTTCCTGTAACGTTTACGCTACCCACATCAGACAGCTGCACATTAAAGTTACCCTGTGCAGCCCATCCTCCAGAGTTGTTATATTCCTTTAATCGAAGCTCATTTACCCACACTTCACCTGATTTCTGTTCTGTTGCAAGGTTTCTGATACCGATAATCATGGTGCGTACCTCGCCGAGGGTAGGATTTCCCAATATAGTAATCTTGTTGTTTGGGTTATCCTCGTCGTAAGAACTGTATGGATAATTGTACGATGCTTGCCCATGTGTCTTTGCCTTGTTGCGCTCTTTCTTCAGTGTTGTGAATATGCTCAGCGGAATGTCGAGCATATTATCGTCTGGCCAAACAAGGCGGCAGTCGGCAGAAGAGTAGCGGTCGTAATGTCCAGGAGCCGTCAACTTTAGCGGTATCTCATATTCATAATAGTTGTTCTTATAGTCGGAACCCATTCTTATGAATAGAGCCAACTGGTTATCCTGCAGGTTTGTTGTGTTCTGCTCAAAGGCATTGGCATGTACAAACATCTGTATACGCTTGTATTGGCGTAGGTCGAGGTTCGTATTCTTATACACTGCCTTTGCCTCACCATTACTCAAGTTTGTTACCTGCATATCGAGAGCTTGCTCGTTAGCCTCCGTTAGCTGAGGCTGTGTTGGGTCTTGTTCGCGTCGGATGCCTGGAGGTAACACGTAGTTTACTGGCACACGGTCGTTGTTCTCCTCTATGTTTACGGCACTCACTGCCAGTTTCCCCGACTCGTTACTACCATTGCTAAGCGATTGTTCATATACTCTCCATTCGCCACGAACAAGGTCTAGACTACCGAAGCGTAATACGATTGGCTTCTGGAAATTGGTAAGAAACATACGCATGAAACGGATAGATGTGAAGTCGGTAATACCACCCACGTTGCGCTCATAGTCGTTCACAGGTATGCGGAACTGATACCATGTAACGCTCTCCGTCGTATCGTTTCTTAGTTTTGAGCTTGTCTCCCTCTTGTCTACGATATAGTTTTGCCCCACCACAAGGTCTTGCGGACGTATGCTTATGTGATACTGGTAGTATTTCTCATACTCGTTCAGCGTGTAGTCTTGGTTTATATCTTCTACATCAGGAGTGGTCTTATAGGATGTGTCGTAGCCCTCGCTCCTCATGTCGCTGTCGGGAGAGTTGCCTTGCGGATTGTTAATCCTTTTGTATCTCTGCAGTATCGGGGTGCGTGCTGCATCAAAGTCTGAACCACGGAAATAGTGGTAGTCGTCGTTTGCAGGGTCTGCCATGATAGAATCCAAAGCTGCACCTGTAACACGGCTCTGCACGGCAGTTAGGAATTCCTGATATGGAGCAAAGGTCTTCTCCTCCTCATCGGTAAGTCCGTTGAAGCCCACATCCTGCTTAGCTCTTGCCCCACTTGCAGTAGCAAAAGAGTAGGTTATTGTAGGTTGCGAAGGTATCTTTCCCCATTGCGTTGTGGTATAGCTCTCAGAGCCATCCACAGGCATACCGCTCTCATAGAATTTCTTTCCGTCTCTTAGCACATCCTCACTAATCTCGCCGAGGTTAATGTAGAAGTCTCCTCCATATTGTGCTTCAGTGCCTTCTCTCCTACTATAGATGAATGGATCGAGCATCCAGAACTCGATGTATTCTATGTTTGCCGTCTCGAAATCGTTAGTGTCGAGTCGGCGCATCATACCGCCCCAGTTGTTCTGTGGGGTAGGTAGCGTACCATTACTGTTTAGGTTAGGGTTAAAGTTATACGGACCGCGCTCCGAAGGATAATATGCGAGGTTCAGTATAGACAGTGTTGATGTAGCACCGCTATATGTACTCTGGTCGCGGTTAGGGAATAGCTCCCTAACGTAAACCTCTCTAACATAGTGGTTTGAAAGCTGGTGCAGGTCGCTCTTTATGTGTCCCGGTGTGAGCGAACTACTACGTCTTGTGAATAGCGGATCTATGGTGTACCATGCCAGCAGAGCACGCTCAAAGCCACTCTTCAATGTAGTTTTGTCGTTATAATTTGGGAACATCGTCGGCACACTCGATATGATCCACGATGAAGGAGTGGACACATCAATAGTACTCTTGGTATTCTCGAAGTCGTCGATATATGATGCGTTGTCCTGTGTACCACTAGCCTGTCCTGCTATAAGTTGTGCAAATTCACCAGTAAAGGATATCTGCGATGGTTGCGTACAATGGAGGAATGGTATCTTATCGAGCATATTTGTCAACCACTGACTCTCCTTCTTCCAATTCATGTTGATACCCCAGAGGGTGTTGTTGAGCGGTTCTGAACCCATCGACACCTTTGTCGTTAGAGCCTGTTCCGATAGGTGTTGCAACGTACCGCTCAGCTGGAAATTCTTTGAGAAGTCATACTCCCAGTTCAATCCAATCATCGTTTTTCGCTGCTGGGCATAGTCGGTATTGCTTTCAAGTGATACGTTGACTGCCGTTCCTGCATCTATAATGCTCTGGTTGAGGATAGTAACCTCGCCAGCAGAATAGTCTACGCTATAGTCAGACCCCTCGCTGAGCGTTACGCCACCTGCCGTTACCACCACCGAACCTTGCGGCACGTTGTATGCTCCGAGCGAGATAACGTTTGCCGATGTGCCTCTATACTGACCAACAAGTCGGTATTTGTCCTTCTCTGCAATCTGTTTAGCAATGGTCTTAGTAGAGTCGTAAAGCTCCATATAGGCATATTTCATCGCTATGCTAGGTGCCACTCCAGCCTTGGTCATCTCATTGTAGAGACCTTCGCCGAATGGTTCTGCCTTAGGGAAGAATACACGACCGTTGCTCACGGTGTACCCCTCAACGTAGTCGAAATATCCGTTGCTGTGCGCCTTATTGTTATTGTCGAGGCGGTCAGCACCGATGAGTTTTATGATGGTAGAGTCTCTTACCTGCGATTCGGGGATATACGATAGGTACACACCGGTGGTATCGCTTTGGTATTTCACGTCAAGGCGGAACTTGTCTTTCTCTACTGATGATGCGAGGTAATACACGTTTTTCATCATCAAGTCCCAGTTGCCCTGTGTCGGGTTGTTGCTCGTGTTCTTCAGCGACTTTACGAATAGGGCTTGCGAAACATCCTGAATGTCGGAGGCAAATTCACCCACTTGGTATGTCTGTCCGCCTGATGTGTATTCGTAAGCCACGGCAAGCACTTGGTCGGTCTGTAATGTAGACTTCAGCGAGATATATCCCATCGCCTTGTTAACGGTATATTCCGATGAGTTGAGAAGACGTGCGCTTTGCAGCTTTTCGTAATCGGAGCCTCCCGTAAACATTGGTATACCGTCGAGAACAGTACTCGTTTGGTCTATATCTCTGGCTGCCGCATAGGAGCCAACCATAGTGGAATACTCGCTGTTGGCGTTGTTCGAAGGCACGGGAGTACCCAATATGCTCCACATGGGGTTGCTCACCTTTGTGTTTTCTCCCAAGTCGGTGAGAGCCACGATATTTCTCGTGTTCGTTGTGTTGCCCTGTTTGTTAGTTACCCACACCTCCACACGGTTGATAGTAATACCAGTTGTCAGGTTTGGCAGCGTTTTCATCGCTGCATCATACTTATCACGGAAATATCTTGAGAGGAAGAAATGGCGGTTCTCTTCATATTCTGAAGCATCAATCTCAAATGGCGTAAGCTGTACGCCGCCCTTTGATGATACGCTTTTGCTTGATGATTTCTTCTGCGAAAATACGGTCTGCAACTTCAGCTTGCCAAACTGCATATCTGTTCTGAAACCGAATAACGACGACGCACCCTTAACAAGCGAGGAGTTACTTGGGAAGGATACGTTGCCTGCCTCTACGAGTTTGATAATCTCATCCTCCTTGCCCTCATATTTCAGCTTCATGTTTTGCGAGTCGAAATCGAACGTTGCGTCGGTGTTGTAGTTAAGGTTCATGTTCACCTTGTCGCCAACTTTACCGTTTACGTTCAGGTTTATCTTCTCATCAAAGTTCATCATTGTGGTCTTGCGGTTGCGTATTGGCAGCGACGGGTTGTCCACTTCCTTGATGGTAGCTCCGAGTTTCAGCTCCGCCGTACCCTGAGTTTTGATGCGCACACCACCTGGGCCGAATATCTTTTCAGCAGGTCCGAGTTCGAAATGCATATCTGAGAAAGAGAATTTCTCCTTACCTTTCTGCTTTACAATCTCATCGTTTTTGTTGCGGAAGAATAAGTCCATCTCCTGCTTCTCGCTCCATTTCTTGTATTCATCAGGAGTCATGATGATAGGAGTGGATAGGTAGCCGCCTCCCATCTTCGAGCCTATGAAGTATCTGTTCAGCGTGTCGTTGTACACAACGTCCTGTTTGATGTTGTCTGGCATAGTGAGATCGGCAGTGCGTTTCCTAGTGTCGTCGATGGTTATAGGTACTGTGCGCTGCACGTTCCATTTAGGATGCAAGAGCGAATCGGGGATGGAATCATCCTCGATAACGAGAGCTGAGAGTGCCGATTTCTCGGCTTTCAGAGTGTCGACTTTGTCTTTTGCGCCCTTCTTCTGCGTCATCGGACCTGCGCCCTGTCGCTGACGGCGCACGCTAAGTTTGGTGCGGTCGTCCTGCAACTGCGGTATTACGTTCAGCGCAAGCATATTGACGCTAAGCAAAGCGACAATTATTATTGCAAGTTTCTTTAGGTTCTTCATTTATTTAATCTGTTTCAGAGCCAGCTTCACAACCTGTTCCACTGGTAGCTGAGGATTATCTGTAAGAATTTGTGACACCACTTTTGCTGATGGTGCCAAGGCGAATCCGAGCATCGTAAGTGCACCTACAGCCTCGTCTCTCACCTCACTGTTTACGGCTACCGCTGGGGCTACGGAGTCGGTAGGTATAGCTTCGGCAATGCCGCTTGTAGCTATCTTGTCCTTCAAGTCCACGATGATGCGTTGCGCCGTGCGTAGTCCGATGCCCTTCACGGTCTTGAGCAACTTCTCGTTTTCCGTAGAGATAACGTTGCAAAGCTCAGCTGCCGACATGGCAGAGAGTATCATCCTTGCCGTGTTTGCACCCACGCCAGACACGGTGATGAGAAGCATAAACATTTCGCGCTCCTGCTTTGATGCAAAGCCGAAAAGCACGTATGCGTCCTCTCTGATACTTTCAAAAACATACAGCTTTACCTCTTTCTTGTTCTGTATGCCACTATAGGTGTTTAGCGAGATATTCATACCATAGCCAACTCCATGCGCTTCTACAACAGCGTATGCTGGCGTTGCCTCGGTAAGCTCGCCTTTAATGTAGTCTATCATAAAATATAATTGTTTTGTATATACGTATTTATTAACGCAGGTTATATATATATATTGTGTAAAGCATGAAATAAAAATAAAAAACAATACTCGAAAACAGATAAAAGCCTACCCTTAAAACTAAAACATAATCTTTATTTACTTAAATAAAAGCGTTGTGTAATAAAATAAAGCCTTTATGTATATAAATAAAGATTATATTTAAGTAAATAAGTGGTGTTTCTCGTGTTTTTAGAACGTGGTTTTTATGATAAGGAACTATTATTGTCCGCTAAATATGTAAAAG
>CAVKAH010000032.1:0-17209 GCA_963654095.1 Oscillospiraceae bacterium | reverse complement strand
ACAAGACTGCCGAGAAGATCATGGACGAGTTCTTCAAGACTCCTTTCGAGGGCGGACGCCACGAAAGAAGGATCGAGAAGATGCCAGTAAAATAACTTTTTATTATTCAAGAATAATTTTGTTGCAATACAGACCTATCGGTTGAGTTGGCTTCCGATAGGTCTTCTTTATGAGGAGATAGATTTTTAACCCCAATATTACCATCCGCAAACTTTATATGTTTGAAGCATACAAGATAAGAAAAAGACTTCTGATGACAGCGTTGCTCATATGCTGCGCTACGATAAATCTTTTTGCCCAAAACAATCCATACCACATAAACGACAAGCTATACGACTTGTTCGTCAACGCCTTTAATCATCAAACCACGAAAGAAGGTGGCATTCTCTCCGACAGCCTATTGCAAAGGTCTATTACCCTTGGCGACAGAAACGGAGAAATATATGCTTTGCAGATAAAACTCACAAACGAATGTCTGAAAAACGATAACCTTCCTGCCGTCGATAAAGCAATGAACGCCCTCATGGAAAGGAGCCTAAAGTATGGCATGATTACTTTTTATTATAGAGCAGTATCCCTCAAAATCTATTATCTTGCAAGACAAGAGCAATACATTGAAGCTCTTCTCATCCTCGAAGAGCAGATGAAAGTAGCGAAAAAGCAAAACGACATGAAGGCCATCTGTGCACTACACAGGATGATTGCCGTAATCATGCAATCTAGAGGCGAGCTATCTCAGGCTATTGGACTATTCCAAGACATCATCGAAGAATACAAGAAGAACGGTTGGAACAAATACATCGCAAGGGAACATCTTAGCATTAGCGACTGCTACCGCATAATGACAGACTACGAAAAGATGGAAGAAGCAGCCATGAATGCCCTACCCTATTGCAAAAGTCAGAACGACAAGAATAACGCTTTCCTATATCAAGCCTATGCCTGTTTCATGCTGAAAAGATACGACGAGTTTATCGACAGATACCAGTATATACAAGATCATAAGTTGAAAATCAACAACACGTATTTAATAATGAACGATGCCTTGGAAGTGTTCAAGGCAATTTACGATGGCAGAGATGCCGATGCAAAAGCTGGAATAGATAAGATTGCGAAGGTTTCCGAGGAAGAAAGCTATCGCCTATATGTAGCTTTCTATAGCTATAAGAATGACCTTTTGAAAAGCATTGAGTACATGAGGAAACTCATAAGGGCTAGACACAAAAGCAGCGAAGAAACATTTCAGCTTGACCGAAAGGCAATGAACGCCATCTACAGCGACCAACAAATGAAAGCTGAGAAGCAGAGCATAATGAACAAAAATGCAGAGCTGAAACTCTCAAATACCAATATGATGCTGAAGAACTCGGAGCTCGAACTTGGCAGAATACGTGATGCCATATCATTGGCGAAGGCTGAAGAAACACGCAACGACCTATTTGACACCCACCAAAAGCTCGTTGCCCGACAGCTAAACGACTCCATAACAGCCAAGAAACTTATACAACAGGCCAAAGACCGCCAACATAAGATAGAGCGGTATATATTTGAGGCTACCATCATCATAATCCTAATAGCAATCATCCTTACCATAATATATGCTGGAAGGAAGAAAGTGCTTGCGAGAAAGATGTCGAGAACGAACAAGAAACTTAAAGAAAGCATCACCCTACTCGACACTGCAAAGAAGAAAGCTCAGGAGTCGGAGAAGATGAAGACTATGTTTGTGCAGAACATGAGCCACGAAATACGCACTCCACTAAATGCTATCGTGGGCTTCTCGCACGTATTAACGGATATGGGCAACGACTTCAACACCGAAGAAAAGGAGAATATGGCAAAATACATCACAGACAACTCCGAACTACTCACCACGCTGATAAACGACATCCTAGACCTTACGCAGATAAAGAGCGGAAGCCTAACGATAAGCAAAGCACCTACAAAGATAAACGAACTGTGTCGGGAGTGCATCGAAACCGTAAGATACAGACTCAACAAAGGCGTACAAATGATTTTCAACACTGATGCCGACGATGCTTTCAGTATCAATTCCGACCGCAATCGTATATGTCAGGTGCTGATAAATATGCTTACCAATGCCGAAAAGAACACATTTGAGGGAAGCATAACCATAGACTGCTCACTGAAGAAGAACCCAGGAATGGTAACGCTCACCGTAACAGACACTGGCATCGGAATATCCCCAGAGAAGCAAAAGCATATATTCGACCGCTACGAAAAGCTCGACAGGATAAAGCCCGGAGCTGGTCTCGGACTCGACATCTGTAGGACTATAGCCAACGGAATGGGTGGCACTATCGACATCAACCCCCATTACGAGCAGGGAGCACAGTTCTGGTTTACTATCCCAACAGAATAACAAAAACAATGAAACACCTATTACGCATCATACTTTCCACTATAGCCGTCATCGCATACACCACATCTTATGCGACGACGAAACCCACTATGCCCAGCACCGACAGTAGACTAAGAGAGCTATACATACAAATCTACAAGAATTTAGATAACGAGAAATGCGTAGCTTTAGCAGACAGCTTTATCAATATCAGTAAGCAGAAGGGAGACCAAAACGGCGTTATTCATGGTATGTTCTTCCTCCTGAAGCACGAGTGCACTAAGGATGACAACTTCAAAAATGTAAAAGACCATGCGAAGCGGATTATGGATTACTCCCTCAAGCATAACTTTACAGAGCAATACTACAGTGCCGTTTCACACTACATAACATACCTCACGAACAAGGCGAAGTATTCCGAAGCAATAAAATACCAGAACAAGATAATGCTATTTGCTAAGGAACACAAGCACTATTATGGTATTATCCTCGGACATATATCACTCGGAAACCTATACAGAATGCGTCTTCAGCTACCACAAGCCATAGACGAATTCAAGCAAGCAATAGAGGGTTACAAAGAATATGATATAAAGAGAGATGTAGGAAATACATACAAAAGGATAGCGGAATGTTATCTTATACAAGGTAATTTCCATGACGGACTGGCATGCTCATCCGACGGAATAGAGGCATCTACCAGTATTCGAAGCATATCCGGACTATATGGTTACAAAGCGTTTTGCCTGTTTATGCTCGACAGAAAAGAGGAGTTTAGGAAAGCTTATGCCAACTATAAAAAGGAAAAAGACATACAGCCAGACATCATGCCGTTTGTTGCCAACTGTCTGGAAACTATGAAACTCATAGACGAAGGCAACTACAGCGAAGCCGAAAAAAGGCTTGCTGGCTCTAGCATGGGTGCATTCAAGCTGTATGTGGAGTTAGCCTACTATACAAGTCAGAAGAAATATGCCGACGTGCTAAGAGCATCAAAAGAGCTACACATAAATCTCTTTGGCGATAGCAAAGGTACTTTTACTACCTACTGGGGAAGGATAAGCGAAGAAATAAACAATAACCTCACGGAAATTGACAAGCAACGGGAGGCATACAAAAACTCGCAACTAAAACTGACCGAGACAAAGCTGCAACTAAAAAACACGCAGCTTGAGCTATTCAGATTTAAGGATGCAGAGCAGCTGGCACGTATGTCGAGCGATGCAAAACATATATCTTACAACAACCATAAGCTATACTCTAAACAGCTTAAAGACTCTCTTAACAACCAGAAACTACGCCACAAAATGCACGAGCAAAAGATAGAATCCGACCGCATGAAGCTATTTGCTACGCTCGTCTCAATATTCGTTCTCTTCCTGTTTTCCATAATTTACCTACGTTATAACAATAGAGTTAACAAGTTTTTGAAAGCAAGAAACAACGACCTCAGAAAAATACTTTCAGAGCTTAGCATAGCCAATGACGAAGCACAAGAGTCGGACAGAAAGAAAACGGAGTTTATACAAAACATCAGTCATGAGGTGCGCACGCCCCTCAACACTATAGTTGGCTTCTCGCAAATACTAGCCACAGCAAAGAAAGACGATATCTCAGAAGACGACCGCAAGCAGATAACACAGATAATAAACCAAAGCTCCGCCGTACTAAACACTATCATCACCGACATCCTAGACCTGACAAGCATAGAAAGCGGGAAATACATAACGAAGGACAACGATACGTATGTAAACGACCTATGTCGTACTGCAATAGACAATACCTGCCAGCGCAAGGCCGCTGATGTGGATATTCGCTTCGTATCAGACCTAAGCGACACGTTCTGCATCACTACAGATAAGCAACGCATACTACAGGTTATCACCAACATGCTCACCAACGCAATAAAGAATACCGAGCATGGTAGCATCACCCTATCATGCACTACAAAGGAGCATAAGGGTATGTTAACCATCTCCGTTGCCGACACTGGCGTGGGCATACCTGCCGACTTGAGAGAGAAAATCTTTGAACGTTTCTTCAAAGTAGATAAGTTTAAACAAGGTGCAGGCTTAGGACTAAACATCTGTCAAGCCATAGCCACGAAGATGGGCGGCACAATGGCTCTCGACCCTAATTATACCGACGGCGCACGCTTCTATTTCACTTTGCCGTTAAATCATCAGTAGTTCTGACGCACCATCCTATCGTCTACAAAAAATCATCAATAGTTTTAACACGCCCCACCTGTCGTCTGTAAATTCGGCAGGTGGAAGATTGCGCTCAGTAAGGTGGGTATTTACCACCTTTCAAGATATATCTTACGATGCGTAAGGTTACACTTTATTGTGCCTTAGGATACACCTTCCGACATTATAGCATACTCACGGCAAGCGGGGAAATATACCATACATATATTTTGCCGTTACGGAATAAATGAGTAAATTTGCACGCATATTCATTTCGCCATATAAAATGATGCAAGCTATGATATTTGCCGCGGGGCTCGGCACACGACTTAAACCCATCACAGACCACATGCCAAAAGCAATGGTAAGTGTGGGGGGAGAACCGCTCATTAAGCACGTTATCACAAAACTTATATCTGCAGGAGCTGAACGTATAGTGGTAAACGTTCACCATTTTGCATCGCAGATTATCAATTACCTAAACAACAACAATTTTAATACGGACATTCGCATCTCCGACGAGTCGGAAAAACTCCTCGACACGGGCGGTGGCATAAAGAAAGCTGCACCTTTGTTCGACGAAACCTCTCCCGTTCTTATTCACAACGTAGACATTTTGAGCAACGTAGACCTAAAGAAATTCTACGAAGAAGGATGCAAAGTAGAAGCTCAGACTGGCGAGGCGGAGGCTGATGCCGTATTGCTCGTTAGCGAAAGAAAGACCAAACGCTACCTGCTCTTTAACAATGATATGCGTCTCGTGGGGTGGACGAACATAGAAACAGGCGAGGTGCGCAGCCCCTACCCCAACCTAAATCCCCAAGACTGCAGGATGTATGCCTTTGCAGGTATACACGTAATATCCCCACGGATGTTCAAGATGATGAACGAGGAGTTTCCCGACAAGTTCGGAATAATAGACTTTTATCTTAAAGCCTGCGACAAACACGTGATAAAGGGCTATCTTAAGCAAGACCTGAAGCTGCTCGACGTGGGCAAACTCGACACTCTGAAGGAAGCGGAAGAATTCTGTAAAGAGGCAGGGAAAGACTTTAACGAAACAGAACACTAACAATACTTAACATGCAACAGAAGATTATAATTTTGGACTTCGGTTCACAGACAACGCAGCTTATCGGACGCCGCGTTCGAGAGCTAGACACCTTCTGCGAGATTATGCCTTACAACAAGTTTCCTAAGGACGACGATAGCGTTATCGGCGTTATCCTTAGCGGAAGCCCCTACTCCGTACACGACAAAGAGGCTTTCAAGGTAGACTTGAGCCAGTTTATAGGCAAAATCCCTGTACTCGGCATCTGCTATGGCGCACAGTTTATCTCCTACGCCAATGGGGGAAAGGTGGAAGCAGCCGACTCTCGCGAATACGGCAGAGCCAACCTTGAACACTTCGACAAGGAGAATCCACTATTCAAAGGATTTGTTGAAAACTCACAGGTATGGATGAGCCATGGTGATACTATAACAGCCATTCCTGATGGATATAAGTGTATCGCATCAACAGCCAACGTTAAGTTTGCAGCATACGCTTCTACCCAGCAACCAGTATGGGCTGTACAGTTTCATCCCGAGGTCTTCCACTCCCTTCAGGGTACTCAGCTACTGAAAAACTTTGTTGTTGACATCTGCGGAAGCCGACAAGACTGGAGCGCAGACTCGTTTGTTGAGACCACTGTGAAGGAACTTAAAGCACAGCTAGGCGACGACAAAGTAATCCTCGGACTATCGGGCGGTGTTGATTCAAGCGTTGCTGCCGTGTTGCTAAACAAGGCAATAGGCAAGAACCTCACATGTATCTTCGTTGACCACGGTATGCTTCGCAAGAACGAATTCCGCGACGTGATGAAAGATTATGAATGTCTTGGACTCAACGTGATAGGTGTTGACGCATCAGAAAAGTTCTTTACCGACTTGGCTGGAGTAACCGACCCTGAGCAGAAGCGTAAGATTATCGGACGCGACTTCGTGGAAGTGTTCAACGCTGAGGCAAAGAAACAGACTGGAGCAAAATGGCTTGCACAGGGAACAATATACCCCGACCGCATCGAAAGCCTCAACATTACGGGCAAGGTTATCAAGAGTCATCACAACGTAGGTGGACTGCCAAAGGAGATGAACCTACAGCTCTGCGAACCACTGAAATGGTTGTTTAAAGACGAAGTGCGCCGTGTGGGCAGATCTCTCGGTATGCCTGAGCACCTCATAACACGCCATCCTTTCCCTGGACCTGGCCTTGCAGTAAGAATTTTGGGCGATATTACGCCAGAGAAAGTACGTATCCTACAGGATGCCGACGATATCTTCATCCGTGGTTTGCGTGAATATAAAGTAAAGCTATCTGGTGAGGAAGCACGTCGAGTGCTGGCTGCTGGAGTGCCTGCCAATATGGAGAACGGCGAGATTGAGGTATCTCTCTACGACCAGATATGGCAAGCTGGAACGGTGTTACTATCCACTGTACGCAGCGTGGGAGTAATGGGCGACGAGCGCACATACGAGCATCCCGTTGCCTTACGTGCCGTAACATCGACAGACGCCATGACTGCCGACTGGGCTCATCTGCCATACGACTTCATGGCAAAGGTAAGCAACGAGATAATAAACAAGGTGCGTGGAGTAAACCGCGTATGCTATGACATATCCTCAAAACCACCTGCAACAATAGAGTGGGAGTAACATAAGGATAGACAAACATCATAAAGAGAGCAAATGTAAACATAACTGGAAATTCATTTGCTCTCTTTTTTCCTCACATAATTGAGTTTTTATAATCGTATTTTTGCATTGGTAAAATGCGTTGTACTGCTTCTAGTTTTGTTGTTTGCAAAGATAATGTAATAAAGGGATAACTACAAATGTTAAAAACGGCATTTTGGAGCATTCGTCTCCACGGCAGTTTAACATGACAAAATTTGGGGATAAACGTAAAAAATAATTGTTCGAAAAGTTGGAACAAATAAATTAAGACGCAAGTTTTTGGCACATTTCAAGAAATTACGTACATTTGTATGATTTATTAGCTATGCTTTAATATTAACTTTCAATACCCCAGCGCAAATGAAAATGTGCCGCACCAATATTATCAGTCTAGTGGTTATTGCCATAATCAGCACCGTAGCATTTGCGTCATGTGGAAGGGGCGACAACAGCGATAGCGACTCTAAGCGACAGAAAGAGCTTTCTACCATCGACGATTCTATAAATATGTCGACACCATCCGTAAGGGCTATTGTGGAAAAAGGCATGAAGAACGCCAAAGACAGTACAGAATGGTGCGAATATGCAGTAAGGATGGGAAGGATTTTCATTAAGGAAAACAAGCCCGATTCTATGATGCCTTATCTTAATAAGGTTAAGGCTTATATAAGCAAACAACCATCTACGCCGCGCAATAACAATATCCTTGGTCTTACTTACGAATATGAGGCAGGATGGGAACAACAGCTTTACAACAACATAAACCTTGCGATGAAGCTTCATCAAAAGGCGTATGACAAGATTATACAAAGCGACAACAAGAGCAAATTGTCGGACATCGTGGCTAATATAGGCGACTGCCACTACCTCTTAAACGATATGCCGAAGGCTGCTTCCTACTATAGAAGGGCACTCTTTCTCGTAGACTCGCTGCATCTACACAAGGACAAGAACCTGACGTTGTATATGGGATTGTCGAGGATTTACGAGAGTTTAGGCGACCTTGATGAGGCTGAAAAGTTCTATAAACAGACGGAGAAATACCAAAGCCACATGCCTCAGAACATGCAGGTGTTCTTCCTAAGCAGTTTCGGAAGCTACTATTATAAGATAAAAGACTATAAGAAATCCATCGAATATTTTAACCGAATGGAGAAATACGTACGGGAGACGGAAGGCGACAGCTGCTTCGACATGGCTCTATGTAGGATGAACTCTGCCGACGTATATATGAATCTGGGAGATTTGGATAAAGCAAAAGAGTATCTAAGACTTGCTTCACCCACGTTCAAGAAATATGCCATCAATATCGGAATATACTATGCCAACTCTATAAATATCGGCATACTGCTCAAAGAAAAGAAATACGCAGAGATTAAGCGTATCCTCGACAACGAAAATATCGATGAGAGCACTCTGGAGTTTTCCATGCTGAGAATAAGAAACCAATATTTGCGTGAATATTATGCTGCGACAGGCAACTACAAAGCGGCACTTGAAAACAAACTTGCAGAGGACGAAGCTAACGATTCCATTACTAAAAGCAACTCGTATATGCGGGCATCGGAGGTGATACAACGTTTCAGCGAGGACACTCTTGCCCTACATCACGACATAATGATGGCAGCTAAAGAGCGCAAAGCCACCGAAGACAAAACCATGATTATCATCCTCACGGCAAGTATCGTTATTCTTATTCTCGTCTTTACCCTATGGTGGATGTACACAAGAAAGAAGCAGGTGTCTGCCAAGATGGAACGTTTTGTGTTGCGACTCGAGAACTCACGCAACAGAATATCACCACATTTTATCTTTAACGTACTGAACAACAGGATTTATACTGCAGGGCAAAAGGAGAAAGATGAGCTTATGTCGCTGGCTCAACTTATAAGAAAATCACTGGATATTAGCCGCGATACGTTTATTAAACTAGATGAAGAACTCGATTTTGTTAGGAAATACGTGGAGGTACAAAGCTATATCCTGCGCCCCGACTTTATCTTTGAACTGAATATCCAACCGGGCATTGAGGATATCTATATCCCTGCCATGTCGATACAGATATTGGCAGAGAATGCAATAAAGCACGGACTTAAAGGTTTGGAACGTCAACAGAGGCTCTCGATAACCGCTTCGAAGGAAAAAGATACGACAACGATTACCGTAGAGGATAACGGTAGAGGGTTCGACAGTACGAAAGGCTCAGGAAATGGCATAGGCATGAACATCATACGTCAGACTATGGCTGCCGTGAACAAGCGCAGCAAAAGGGCTAAGATGGATATGGAAGTCCACAACAACAAGGATAAAGACGGCAACATAGCTGGATGCCGGATAACTATCACTATACAGGGCAAGATTAATGCCCATAGATTTTAAATAAAAAGCAATGAAGGCAATCATTATAGACGACGACAAAAAGGCAATTAACGACCTTATAGACAAATTAAGCGTATACGATGACATTGAAGTGGTGGCTACCGCTTCAAGTGCAACCTATGGCATAAACCTTCTGAATGCAGACATACCCGACGTTATATTCCTTGATGTGGAGATGCCAGAGATGAGCGGCATCGACTTTCTGCAGGAGATGAGCAACAGAAAGGTGTGGTGCAGAGTGGTCGTTACTACATCTTACAGCATACACATGCTACCAGCTTTCCGTCATGACGCCTTCGACTTTATGACTAAACCTATCAATCCGAAAGAGCTTGAAACGGTAGTTGAACATCTCAGAAAAGACATTAGCACACCAAAAAGAACCATTAACGAAGAGCCCCAAAGCGGCAATGGCTTCGTGATTTGCTATACTAACACGGAGGATTTCCAGCTCGTCAATGTGGCAAACATAGGTCTCTTCAGATACAACGGCGACCTTCGTTCATGGGAAGTGATAATAGCAAACCAGGAAACTCCAGTGAAACTGAAGCGCAACGTTACGAACAAAGACATCGTTGCCTTAGACAAAAGGTTCTTGCAAGTAAACCAGAAATTCATCATCAATATAAATTGCCTGTTGAAAGTAAGGGACAACTATTGCGTTTTCAACCCTCCTTTCGAGGATATTGACTATGTAAAGGTGGGCAGAATGTTCCGTAAAAGACTTATCGAAAGCTTCGTTTCGTTCTGATTCTATTATATAACACGCCTAAAGTGTATTGTCAGCACTGCAACTTCTCAAGGGCAGGGATTATAATCTTGTTTTTCTTCATTTCTATCAGTCCTTCTACCTGCAACTGTCGGAGCTGTTTAGACACGTTAAGTCTACTTTCCGCTATCTCCTTTCCCAGCCGTACCATCCCGATATTCACCTCTTTACGACCTGCAGGGCGCAATGTTCTGTCCTTTATAAACATAAAGATTTTCTGGCGAATGTTATGGGGCATGGTGTACCATGGTAGGCTTTGCGCTTTCTGAGTCATGGTACAAAGCACATTCATCATATTCAGTCGGAACACCTCCGACATAGTGGCAAGGGCTACAATGTCGGCTTTTGTAACAGACAAAATCTGACATTCCGACTCGGCAAAGTATGTACTTGAGAAATGCTGTGATAGTCCGAACAGACGTTCTATCTGCAACATACATGGTACATTAAGTGTTTCTTTTATGCTATAACCTCTATCGATAGCAGTGGTTTCAGCACTGACAGTTCCACGGAGGACGAACCTTAGCTTGTCAACTCTCTGCCCCTCAGCAACAATCATGTTGCCTGCTTCGACCTTAGAAAAGTCAAGTCGCATCTTCTCGATTACATGATCAAGTTCTGATACGCTCATTCCTTGAAAGAGCGGCAGACGCGAAAGGAGGCTGTAAGAGTTGAATATCTGAGGCATAACCGCTGATATAAAAAAAGATAACCGCTAATATGTAAAGGTTTCCCTTATATTCTGCTAATTTATATATTTACCTTTCATTGATGGTGAGAACCATACGGCGTTCTTCCCATTCTTATCAGAATAGATAAAATATGCCATCAGTTCTGGATGTTTGTCGAGTACTTTCTTGGCTTTATCAAGTCCCATCACCATGAAAGATGTGGCATAGGCATCTGCTGTGGCACAGTTGTCGGCAAGTACAGTGGCTGAGAGGATGTTGTGCTGCACAGGCATACCTGTCTTAGGGTCTATGGTATGCGCATATTTCTTACCATCTTTATAATAGTAATTTCTGTAATTTCCACTTGTTGCCATAGCCTTGTTGGTAACGTTCAGCACAGTTTGGTTCTCATCGTTAACGGAGAGAGAATCGTCAACAGGCTTCGTAACACCAATCTTCCATGGCATTCGCTCCATGTTAACGCCGCAGGTAACAATCTCACCACCTATATTTACCATATAATTCTTTACGCCATGCGACTGCAAAAATCTTGCTACCACATCACATCCGTAGCCTTTGGCTATTGCGCTACAGTCGAGCATCGTGGCTGAAAGCTGCTTTACAACCTTCTTTCCCTTCATTGCTACCTTATGGAAACCTACGATTTGGCGCAAGCTATCAAGCTGTTCTTTTGTTGGCATCTTACCGCTTTTAAATCCAAATCCCCATGCATTGACCATTGGAGCCACGGTTATATCGAAAGCTCCGTCCGTTTCTGCGGATATGTTTTCTGCAAGATTGAACACCTCAGCAAACATATCGTCAACCTCTACGTTCTCGTTTCTGTTTATCTTTGATATAACTGACTTGGGATTAAACGGCGACAAGGAGTTGTCTACCTTCTGCAATTCTGCCTCTATGTCCTTTTGGAAATCATCGTTAGACTGGTATGTTATCTGATAAAAAGTACCGAACACCATGCCTCGGTTCTCTTGATACGGCACGTTTCTCTGCTTTGACACCACCAAAACGGCACCAATAACTATAACTGAGAGTATTGCAAGCTTTATTAATTTTCCTTTTTTCATCGTTTTATATTGTTAGTAGTTTTTCAATTAAATATCTCTATATATCTATCGACACATTGAACAAAGCTCCGAAAGCCGTTGTTCCTGTCTCTCCATATCCAGGCACATACCATGATTTGCCTAGAGTTCCTTCGTTTGCGGATAGCCGCTGCTTATATCTAACGCTCCATCCAAGATGCACAGGACCTACAAGTTTCACGTCAACTCCAGCACCTACTTCAAGCCAATGGTAACTGCATTTCATGCCGTATGCCTCGTAAGGAGTGGTTTCTCCCCATACGGGGTCTTCTACACCTGGTGATGACAGGTCGTATTTATATGATGTAAAACCATAGCGTGCGCCCACTAACAAACGGTAAATATCATGTTTGTTCTTCAAAACATTGAAATCTACACCTATTTTAAAGAATGGTGCACTCGTCTTATACGTCATTTGCGTGGTTTCTTCTGTATGGTCTGCCTTGCCGTATCCCAATTCGAAGACGGGGAAATATTTATCTTTAAGATTAAGATGAAGAGCAGCTTCATACTGTCCGTAATCACTTACCGCCATCATAACAGGACCTACCAAGTCTACCGAAACAGAGAATCCACGCATCAATGGTACACTATCTGCCACCGCTACACTACCCTTGCCCTTGCTTCGCTGGGCATTGGCAGGCATAACTGCAAGCAATAGGAGCAGAATACTAATTGCGAGGCGTGAAATAGATATAGAAGTTACTCTTTGATGTGTCATAATTTACTACACTGTTTTTTACTTTTATCGAGTCTATGGCATGATGTGTTGTGGCAACATCCGTAATGTCATGGAAATAAGATGCCGCACAATCAGTGGACTCAAAGTGCATCTTGTTATCTTTACTCACTACGATAGTGTCTACGGAAAGTATGTCTTCCGCAGCAAGCTCTACGAAAAAGCTGTCGCAAGGCTGGGTGTTGCTTATAGGCAAAGATAAGCTGGTGATATTCACGTCCTTATTTATAAGTACGGAGTCGCTACCGTCAATGCGGTTAGTAGATACCGTCGTATAGAGTTTCAATGTATCTACCTCACCATAAGGTGTACGTAGAGAATATCTCGTGTATACTCTGTTGTTTAGCGGACAGTCGATTGACGAACATGCAGAGAATATCATAAGCAAGCCTAAACCCCATACTAACATCTTGATTGGGAGTAGTCTGCCAGACTCTTTTATAGGAGATGAGTGTTGCATATCTGTATTGTTGTTCATCCTACAGGTCGGTCTTTATATCTCTTTCTCTATTTGATAGTCGTTTCTTGTAGAAGAACTTCTGCTTATAAGGTCTCCCAGGAAGCCTGCAAGGAACAACTGTGTTCCTATCATCATCATTGTGAGGGCTATATAGAAGTATGGAGAGTTTGTAATTAGTCTCTGAGGTATGCCGTTGGCTAAGCACCATAGCTTGTCTGCACCAAGGAAGAATGCTGAAATAAAGCCGATGAAGAACATCAAAGTGCCAAGGAAACCGAACACGTGCATTGGTTTTCTGCCAAAGCTACTTAGGAACCACAGTGTTATAAGGTCTAAGTAGCCATTAAAAAAACGGTTCCAACCCATAAACTTTGACTTTCCAAACTTCCTTGCTTGATGGTGTACAGGCTTCTCACCTATCTTGTCGAAGCCCGCATTCTTTGCTAAATAAGGTATATAACGATGCATTTCGCCATATACTTCTATATTCTTCACCACATCAAGGCGGTAAGCTTTCAGTCCACAGTTAAAGTCATGAAGGTTATGAATACCACTCACTTTGCGTGCTGTGGCATTGAAAAGTTTTGTTGGTATCGTCTTTGACAATGGGTCTCCCTGCTTTCTGTTCTGCTTATATCCCGACACGAGGTCATAGCCGTCCTCGGTTATCATGCGGTAAAGTTCTGGTATCTCGTCTGGCGAGTCCTGCAAATCAGCATCCATAGTTATGACTACATCTCCCTGAGCCTTCTTAAATCCACAGAACAGGGCGGGACTTTTGCCATAGTTTCTACGGAACTTTATGCCCTTAACCTCTGGATGTTGGCTAGCTAAATCCTGTATTACCTGCCATGAATTGTCCGTTGAGCCGTCATTTACAAATATCACTTCATAAGAGAAGCCTTTGCTTTTCATAACACGCTCAATCCATGCATAAAGCTCGGGAAGAGACTCATCCTCATTATAGAGAGGGATTACTACTGATATATCCATAATATTTATGTTGTCTACTGATTATTTTTAATATTCTACGAACGAACTCTTCTCACTACAGCCGCAACGGGAACGCTCAACAGGATACCCCCTATCACATTCAGCGTTAGGAACTGGTACACTATTTCTATAGGGCGCACATTGGCAATCGTAGTCTGTAATATCGCTATAAGCTGCTTTGCCTCTACACCATATACATCTTTTGCCACTGCTGCATATTCGGGTGTGGAGAGCATATTTACATATTGGTTTATCAAATATCCGTGGTCGAGAAACTGAAAATATAGATATTGCGCCACCGCCATAAGGAGTATTGAATGGAAAAATATCTGTATGCAGTATAGCATAGCCTTACCAAAAGTAATCTCACCACCAAGGATATTATCACGAAACTTACGTATTCTTATAACGACAACTACCAATGAAGCTATCGACAAGGCTATTGCTACAATACTCAAAAGTGGCATCTGAAACTCGCCTACAAAGCAGAAAAAACTCGCTATCCACATAGCTGCCACTATCGCACCATCAACACGAGCATGAGCCGAGAAATATTTATATATGTCGTTATTCGCCATTTGGTCAACACTTTAAGGCGTGTTCTAAAAATTACACGCATTATTAAATCCTATTTTAAATGCGGTGCAAAATTACTTATTTTATATCATATAGAACCTTAGCGTATAAGTTTTTTTGATTTTTATAGGCAAAAAGTTTGCAGAAAATATAAAAAGCATTACCTTTGCACCCGCATTTAACGCAAGACGGGTAAGTCTTGTACGGTCAGCTCCCTTCGAATCCTCCAGGACGGGAACGTAGCAAAGGTAGTTGGTTGTAGCGGCGCGATATAAGTAGCTTACCCACCCGCCTCTTTAGCTCAGTTGGCCAGAGCACGTGATTTGTAATCTCGGGGTCGTTGGTTCGAATCCGACAAGAGGCTCAAAATAAGGGAGACGTCCATGAAAGGATAAGTCTCTCTTTTTTGTTTTAACGATAAATCATTGTCCCACGCCCTGATACTAATAAAGACTTTTATGAAATCAGACATCGAAATTGCACGTAGCATCAAGTTAGAGAGAATAGAAAAGGTTGCAGAGAGGTATAATATCCCTTCTGACGAACTTGAAAACTATGGAAAATTCATAGCCAAAGTACCGCTAAGATTTATCGATGAAGATAGAGCGAATAGCAGTAACCTCATCTTAGTTACCGCCATAACACCTACCCTAGCTGGCATTGGCAAGACCACGGTGTCTGTTGGACTGGCACTCGGACTAAACTCTATAGGTAAGAAAGCTATCTGTGCCTTGCGAGAACCATCACTCGGACCTTGCTTCGGAAGGAAAGGTGGCGCTGCTGGAGGTGGCTATGCACAGGTGTTACCTATGGACAAAATAAACCTTCACTTTACTGGAGACTTCCACGCAATTACGTCGGCGCACAACATGATTACCGCTCTTCTTGACAATTATATATACCAAAACAAAAAGAATGGCTTCTGTTTAAAAGAGATATTGTGGAACAGAGTGCTCGATATAAACGACCGTGGGCTTAGGAATATCATAACAGGACTGGGAGGAAATGCTAACGGCATAGTAAGAGAAACAGGGTTTGACATCACGCCAGCATCAGAGATTATGGCTATTATGTGTCTTGCTACGGATGAAAAAGACCTACGTAGACGTATCGAAAACATCACACTTGGCTATACCTACGATGATAAACCGTTTACCGTAAAAGACCTCGGAATAGGTGGTGCAATAACAGTTTTGCTCAGCGATGCCCTATCGCCAAACCTCGTTCAGACTACAGAGAATACGGCTGCCTTCGTTCATGGCGGACCGTTTGCCAACATCGCACATGGTTGCAACTCTATCATAGCAACAAAGATGGCTATGACTTTCAGCGACTATACTATAACAGAAGCTGGCTTCGGAGCTGACCTCGGAGCTGAAAAATTCTATAATATCAAGTGTCGCAAGGCAGGACTACAGCCTAAGCTCACTATAATTGTTGCCACAACACAAGGACTAAAGATGCACGGCGGAGTAACCATCGACCACATAAAAGAAGATAACAAAGAGGGGTTAACCAAGGGACTAAGCAACCTCGACAAGCATATTAGCAACATGCAAGAGTTGGGACAAACCGTCGTCGTAGCATTCAATCGCTATGCCAATGATACGGATGAGGAGATAGAAATCGTACGCAAACACTGCCATGAACTCGGTGTTGGCTTTGCCGTAAACAATGCCTTTACCGAAGGTGGAAAGGGTGCTGAGAACCTCGCCAGACTAGTTGTAGACACTATAGAGCAGCAACCTTCCAAACCATTACACCTGACATACAAGGACGACGACAGTATAGAAACAAAGATTTCAAAAATAGCAACACACGTCTATGGTGCGTCATCCGTAACCCTTAGCCCTATGGCAAAGAGAAAGATAAAGGCGGCAACAGAAAACGGATTCTCCCACTTCCCCATCTGCATAGCCAAGACTCAATACTCTTTTTCTACCGACCCCAAGGCTTATGGAGTGACAAAAGACTTTGAATTTCACGTACGCGACATCGTCATAAACAGTGGTGCAGAAATGATTGTAGTTATTGCTGGAGACATCTTGCGTATGCCTGGATTACCTAAAAATCCACAAGCAAATATCATTGACATCGTTGACGGAGAGATTGTAGGACTATCTTAAGGAACAGAAGAAAAGGCGGGGCAACAAAAAACCCTGCCGCTCACGCGAACAGGGCTAATGAAAGGAGGAGTGGTACCACCAGGAATCGAACCGGGGACACAAGGATTTTCAGTCCTTTGCTCTA